>JBGPIJ010000222.1:0-5061 GCA_041484865.1 Gemmatimonadota bacterium | reverse complement strand
CGCTCGGCGAACGCGAGTCCTTCGCCTACCGCCCCGAGAATCTGCGGCGTGCAGCGGAGCGAATAGGCATCCTGCACGCGCGGGTCCCCCGTCCGATGCGATTCGCGAATCGCGCTCTCCGCCAGCAGGTCGCGCAGCAGCGCCGCCGATCGCTGCTGGAAGGGGTGGGGGCGCGCGTCGTGGATCCGCGGATCGAAGGGCTCGGGCGTCCCCCGCACGGCCTCGAGACTCATCGCTGCCGCGGCGTGGGCGGTGCGCCACAGCACCCACGCATCGTGCACCAGCAGCGCGGCGAGGCCCGTCTGCGCTTGTGTTCCGTTCACGAACGCCAGCCCTTCTTTGGCCTCGAGCACGATCGGCTCGATGCCCGCCCCGCGCAGCGCGGCCCCGTCCTCCCCCTCGCCGATCATCGCCAGCGCCAGGTGCGCGAGTGGCGCAAGATCGCCCGAAGCGCCGACGCTCCCCTGCGACGGCACGCGCGGGTGCACCCCCCGATTCAACATCTCGACGATCAGCTCCGGCAGACGGGGACGCACGCCGCTCGTGCCGCGTGCCAGCACGTTCACCCTCAGCACCATCATCGCGCGGACCGCCTCGATCGGCAGCGGCTCGCCAACCCCGGAGGCGTGACTGCGGATCAGGTTTACCTGCAGCTGGGCCAGTCGATCCAGCGGCACCCGCACGTGCGCGAGCTTGCCGAAACCGGTCGTGACGCCGTACACCGTGGCGCCGCGCGCCACGGCTTGGGCGATCACTTCCCGCGAGCGGGCCACTTCGCGGAGCGCCTCTGCCGAGAGTGACACGGGGGCTCCATGACGGGCCACCGCCACGACCTCCGCTATGGAGAGGGAGCGGCCGTCGAGGGTGACTGAGGCGGGCATACCTGAAGAAGCTAGGGGACAAAAAGCAGGGCGCCAAGCTGCCCGAACCGCGGCACCTTGACGCCCGAGTCGCCGCCCTGCGCGCGCTGGCTAGTGCGTGGCGGCGACTGTCGAACCGCGCGCCACCAGCTCGGGATTGCCCTGGTCCGTCTGGAAGCTCCAATCCAGAATCAGGTAGTCACTCCCGACGAAGGACACCCGGATCGCGCCATAGTGCAAGACGCTATTCTCCACCATCTCGAACACGTACCCGTTGCCCACCCGTGCCACGAGCGAATCGGCGCTGTAGCCCGTGGCCGGCGCGAAGTCGATCGACGTGAGATCGGCGATAGGACCCGAGCCATACTGCCGCATGCTGGTCCCAGTGTACACGGGGATGATCCAGAGATTCAAGTCGGCGCCACGATCGACGACGAAATCGATGCTCGTCAGGTTGCCGCTCTGAATCAATCCCAGCTCGTTGGCCTGGGCGGTGCCGCTGCCGTTGAAATCGTCCCAGAACCGGAATCCCGAATGAGCGGAGTCCGCGACATAGGCGTGCACCAGCACGTTCCGGGCGTCGGGACGGGGCGTGTCCTGGCGGGCCGCCGAGCGCGCGCTCTCGGTGCCATCCCTGGTCAACGCCGTGACCCCGTAGCAACGCGGCACCCCGTTGGTGAGGGCCGAGACCAGGAAGTCGGGCGCGACCGTCGTGCCCTCAACGCTCCACACGGTCCCGCACAGGCCCGTATCGAGGTTGTAACTGGTGCTGTAGACGCGGTACAACGAGAATCGGTTGGGGTCGGCCGCAAAGGCGTTGTCCGCCCACGAGAGCTGGACCATCTGGTTCAACGACACCGAGGTCAAGCTCGTGGGCGTGGGAAGGGGGAACGGCACGAAGGGACTCGTCGCCGAATTGCAGGCTAGGGCGAGGAGTCCCGCGGCATTCAACAGGTATGACAACGGCGCGCGCATAGGTTCCTAGAGGTGGAGGTCATTCCCTACAGAAGCAGACGGCGTGCCTAATCACAAGCTCATATTGGACAGTAATTTAGCATTAGGTCCCACAAGTGTGTTGTCCTCGGGATGGGACATTCCTGGTCACTGCTGCAACGTCTGCTGCTCGTAGTTGAACTTGATGTCCGGCTCATCGAGCAGGTTCACATAGAACGTGAAAGCGAAGTTGCCGTTCGGGCTCTTCACGAACGCGAAGCTCGCGTGCCAGCGATGCAGATCGCGCTCCAGCCGCACGAAGTGCTCGCCGAACTGATGCGTCACGAGGTCGTAGACCGTGGTCCAGCTCGCCTGCCACTTGTCGCTGGGCTTGAAGCTCATGTTCAGACTGAGCTGCTGCTGCCCCGCCTGGGACGCGACGGGCAGCGCCACGACGCTGCTCGACGCCTTCTGGGGACGAATCCGGGTAATCGAGTACGAAGCGGTCAGGGAGAAGCTCTGGCCCATCCCCGCCCCCGGGGGGACGAAGCCCGTGGTCGGCCCGCCGAACATAGGCGGCGTGAGCGCGGCCGGCGGCGGCATACCCGTCGAGCCGGCCGTCGGCGGCTGCGGCGGGGGAGCGACCTTGGCCGGCTCCGTTGGCCCATGCCCAAGGCCGAACAAGTGGGCCAGTCCGCGCAGCGTCGCGGGCGTCACGGCGAAGCTCGCGTTCAGGTTCGTGAGGAACGGCGAAAACCTGGAAGAGTCGTACCCCACGACGCCGTCCCACAGGTCGTGGACGATCCGCAGGCTGAAGTTCGGCACCAGGTCCGACGCGAACGTGTTGCCGAGCGTTTGCGTTTGCCACCCCGTATGGCCCGGCTGCTTCGCCTGCTCGAAGTTGTACGCGACGCCGTCGGTGTTGATGCTCAGGATCCGCAGCTTGCGGGCCTGCTGCTGCTGCTGAGTCGTGTCCTTGGCCGACGCGCGCAGCTTGCCCTCGAAGTTCTGCGACAGGCCGATGGAGATCGTCTGCTGGGGATCGGTGCGGGCGTTGATGAGGATGCGGCTCGGATCGAGCGCCTGGGCGTAGGCGTCGGACACGCTCGCGGCGGGCGCGAAGCGATAATCGATGATGGGGGAAAACTTATGGCGGATGCGGGCGAGCGGCCCGAATCCCGGGAAGAACGCGAAGAGGGTCGGACGCACGCCCGCGCTGAACTGCAATCGCTTGCCTTGCTGCACGAACGCGCCGCCCGAGAACTGGTTCCGCAACAGAAACGGTCCCGCCGACGTGGCGTTCACGATCTGGATCCCCGGGTCGAGCTTCCAGGTGTTCGAGAACAACTGTGGGAGATTGATGCCGGTTTGCCAGTCCACAGCCGTCGCGAAGGTGGAGCGGTAGAGCACGCGGCGCCGGCCGCCGGCGACGGTCGCATCGGGAATGTCCACCTCCCGCCGCTGATTCCCGGTCTGGTCCGTCACGGTGAACGAGTTACTCCAGTTCCACCGGCCCAGGCGTAGGGGCGTCTGGAACGCGAGGTCCGACTCCCGGGAATCGCTGAACAGCGCGACGGTGTCCGGCGCGCCGATCGCGCCGGGCACGAGGAGCGTGCCTGTCGGCGAGTGAAAGGTCTGCTGGTTGCTGAAGGAGAAGCCGGGGGACCAGGTGATGCTCGGCGTGATGTTCACCGGAGACGGCGTCAGGCTCAGTTGCGGGAAGGTCTGGCGCACGAGGTCAGTGGACAGGTCCTGGGATCGGCTCCCGCCCACCGTGAGCGTTCCCCAGTCGAACCGTTTGTCGAAATTGAGCTGAGATGCGAGGCTCGCCGTGGCCAGAAACGGGTCCACGGAGTTCTGCTGGAGCACGGTGCCGCTCGTCGCATAGTTGATCGTCGCGTTGAAGCGGGTGCGGCTGTCGAAGCTCTCGCTGTGCTGCCAGCTGATCTGACTCGAGGTCGCCGGACTGTCCAGCTGGTCCACGCGCGTGTAGGTGAGTCCCCCGCTCACGAAGCGGTCCAGCCAGCGATAGCGCGCCTGCCCGCGCAGCGTGACGTTCCGGGCGGCGTACCAGTCGGCCGACCCTAGGATGTCGAGGTACGGATTGATCGACGCGTAGTAGCCGAGATTGGCGAAGTGCCGCTCGTAGCTGCGCGTGGGCCGCACCAGGTCGTTCAGGCCGAAGCGGGGCACGAGGATGCCGCTGCGTGGTCCCGGCCGAATGTCCTGGAAGATGAACGGCAGCCACATGATCGGGACGTCGTGCACGTACAGCACTGCCGGCCGGGCGACCATGATGTTCTTGTTCACCCACTTGAGCTCGCCGACGGCGAAGTGGTAGTCGGGGAGGGGCTGATCGTCCGAGGTGATCTCGCTCGAAGCGCCGTACACGCGCGTGGATCCCGAATCGATGGCCAAATCGCCGCGCGTGTACCAGGTCACGCCGCCCTGGCGGAAATCGGTGAAGGCCGCATCCACCACCCCGCGGCGAATGCAGGTGTCGTACCGCATCTGCTCGCCCACCATCACGGTGCCCGACTCGAACAAGCGCGGGTCACCTCCGGCATCGAGCCGGCAGCTCGTCTCCTGGTAGCGCACCGAATCGGCTTCGAGCTTGGTCCCTTCCCGGTCCACGAAGGCTTCACCCCGCAGCAGGATCGTCTGGCTGTCGCCCTGCACGATCAGGCTGTCGGCGACGTACTGGGTGACCCGAAATCCTTTGAGCTTGAGAAGCGAGTCCATCACCGCATCGCTCGGCGGGAAGGACCGCGTCGGCCCGGTCGGTAGACCGAGCTTCCGAGCGGTCGCGGTGTCGATACTCTGACCCTGAACCGGCGCTCCGGGCGTTCCGGGCGCGGCGCGGCGCGCCCCCGCGGAGTCGGGGCGAGGTGGCCGGGCCTGGCCGCGCAGTCCGCCCGCCGCTCCCAGACACAGCACCAGGACGAGCGCGGCGCCTTGCCCCGTGCGCTCGCGGCGCGCCCGCCGCCGCGTCACGACCCACGCGCACACGATACTCAGCTCGTACAGCAGCCACAGCGGCACCATCATCAAAACCATCGAGACCGCGTCGGGCGGCGAGAGCAGCGCCGCCGCGATCGCGGAGATGACAATGGCATAGCGTCGATTCCGCGCCAGGAACTCGGGCGTCACGACCCCAAGAGCTGCGAGAATGACGATCACGAGCGGCAGCTCGGTGATGAGGCCGAAGGCGGCGATGATCTGGGCGGCGAACCCGAAGTAGTTGTTTGCGGTAATGATCGGCTCGAGG
>JBGPIJ010000221.1:0-5115 GCA_041484865.1 Gemmatimonadota bacterium | reverse complement strand
CTCCGGCAAAGAGCTCATCGCCCAGTTCATCCACGCCCACAGCCGCCGCCAGGCCCGCCCCATCGTCGCCATCAACTGCGCCGCCCTGCCCGAGCCCCTGCTCGAGTCGGAGATGTTCGGCCACGTCAAGGGCGCCTTCACCGGCGCCACCCGCGACAAAGCCGGCCTGCTCGAAGCCGCCAACGGCGGCACCCTGTTCCTCGACGAGCTGGTCGAGATGAGCATCCCGATCCAGGCCAAGCTGTTGCGGGTGATCCAGGACGGCGTAGTGCGCCGGGTGGGGAGCGAGACGACTGACCCGATCGTGAACGTGCGCTTCATCGCCGCCACCAACTGCGACCCCGATGAGGCGGTCCAGAGGGGCGCCCTGCGCAAGGATCTCTACTACCGCCTGCGCGTGGTGCCAATTCACGTCCCCCCGTTGCGCGAGCGTCCCGAAGACATCCCGTTGCTCGCCAACTACTTCCGGGAACGCTTCTGGCAGGCGCACCGCGGCGCGCTGCCGCCGCCCAAACTCACCAAGGCCGCCGTGTGGACACTCAAGGCCCACTCCTGGCCCGGGAATGTGCGCGAGCTACAGAACGTGATGGAGCACGCGGCCGTGCTGCTCGAGCCCGGGGCCGATATCCGCCCCGAGGACATCCCCTTCATGGGCGAGGCGGGCGGGGAGCCGAACCCCGACGCGGCCGCGGACAGCGCGCTCGAGGGCGACGGCTACTACGCCGCACGCGAGCAGCTGCTCTCCAAGTTCGACCGCCGCTTCCTTTCCACGGTGGTGCTGCGCGCGGGCGGGAATCTTTCCAAAGCGGCGCGCATCGCACATGTGGACCGCACGACGTTCTACCGCCTCATGGAGCGCTACGGGCTGCACCGCGAATCGCTCGCCGCCACGCCGAGCGCGTAGCCGCTGTAACGTCGCAGCACCAACGCACAACTGTAACGCTCCCGAAGCATGACCCGCCGCCCGGTCCGGACCCGGCGCGCCAAGTGCTTACCACTCAATGACTCCACTCCCTCCCCAGCCGCGCATGTGACGTGCGTCACCAGTCTTCCGGGACAATCCATATCTCGCGACATGTCGGGCCACGGCCCGGGGAGCAGCGCAATGACGGCGGGCCAGGTAGCGGCGAAGCGGAGCGAATTCCTCCCCTTCCATCGCCCGATGATCGGTGAGGAAGAGATCCGCGAGGTCGTGGACACGCTACGGTCCAGCTGGATCACGACCGGACCGAAGACGAAGCGCTTCGAGTCGGAGTTCGCCACCTACCTTCAGGCGCCCGGCGCGCTGGCGCTGAGCTCCTGCACCGCGGCGCTCCACATCGCCCTCAAGACGCTCGGCATCGGTCCCGGCGACGAAGTGATCACGACGCCGATGACGTTCACCGCCTCGGTCAACGTGATCGAGCACGTCGGCGCGCGTCCGGTGCTCGCGGACGTCCAGCCCGACACGTTGAACATCGATCCGGAAGCCGTCGAGGCGGCGATTACGCCCCGCACGCGCGCTATCATGCCGGTGCACTATGCCGGCCATCCGGTCGACCTGGACCCGCTGCATGTGCTCGCCGGCGTCTACCACTGCGCGGTCATCGAAGACGCGGCGCACGCGTTCCCCGCGCGCTACAAGGGCCGAGCCATCGGCGCGGGCTCGAATCCCGTGGCCTTCAGCTTCTACGCGACCAAGAACATCACGACCGCCGAAGGCGGCATGCTCACCGGCGATCCCGAGTTTCTCGATCGCGCTCGCGTCCTGAGCTTGCACGGTATGAGCCGTGACGCGTGGAAGCGCTACAGCAAGGGCGGCAGCTGGTTCTACGAAGTGCTAGCGCCCGGGTTCAAGTACAACATGACCGACATTCAGGCGGCGCTCGGGTCGTGCCAGCTCCGCAGGCTCGATCAGTTTCAGCGGCGCCGGCGCGAGATCGTGAGTCAGTACAACCTGGCCTTCGGGACCGAAGCGGCGCTCGAGACGCCGGTCACCCACCCGGAGGTGGAGCATGCCTGGCATCTCTACGTGCTGCGGCTCCATCTCGATGCCCTGACCATCGACCGCGATCGCTTCATCGAGAAGCTCACCGAGCGCAACATCGGCACGTCGGTGCACTTCATCCCCATCCATCTCCATCCGTACTACTGCGACAAGTACGCGTTCACGCCCAGCAGCTTCCCCGTGGCCTACGGGAACTACCGCCGCATGATCAGCCTCCCGCTCAATCCCGGGCTCTCGGACGACGACGTGACCGACGTGATCGAGGCGGTGCTGGAGGTGGTCCGGAGTTACCGCGCGTGACCGTGAAACGCGCTCTCGATATCGCCCTGGCGGGTGTCGCCCTCGTGGCCACCGCGCCGCTCGTCGCGCTCGCCGCGCTCGGCATCCGGCTCGCCGGCCCGGGCCCGATTCTGTACCGTGCGCGCCGCGTCGGCCTGCACAACCGCCGATTCACGATGTACAAGCTGCGCACGATGCGCGTGGAGCAGGCGCACGCGAGCGCGAGCGCGAGCGCGATCACCGCGAAGGACGATCCGCGCGTGTTCCCGTTCGGCGCGCTGCTGCGCCACACGAAGATCGACGAGCTGCCGCAGCTGTTCAACGTGCTGCGCGGCGAGATGTCGATCGTCGGCCCGCGTCCCGAAGACCCGCGCATGGTGGAGCTCTTCTACGCACCGATCTACTACCAGACGTTCCGTGTGCCCCCGGGCCTCACCTGCCCCGGGAGCCTCTATGCGTACACGCACGGCGAAGCGCACCTCGACGCAAGCGATCCGGAGCGCTGCTACGCCGAGCGCCTGCTGCCGCTGAAGCTCGCGCTCGATCTCGTCTACGTGCGCCGCACCACGGTCGGCTACGACGTCGCGCTGATCGCGCGCACCGCCTGGATGCTGGCGACCGCGCTGCTGGGCCGCCGGGCCTTTGCGCTCCCCCCGGAGCTGCCGGAAGCCCGGCGGATCATGACCGAGGTCGGTGCCGTGCGGAAGTCGGCGTGATCGAGGTCGGCACGACGCCTGAGGCGGTCGCCGCCCCCGGATTGCTCGATCGACTGGCCGAACGACTCGAGGAGGAAGGGGTCGCCAATTGCCAGTGGAAGGGTCACTGGAAGCGGACGCGGTGGGAAAGCGGCGCGGGCGATGTGGACCTGCTGGTGGATTCGACGGCATCGCAGCGCCTGTCCCGCACGCTGCGCGCACTCGATTTCAAGCCCGCGCTGTCGCCTCCCGAGGCGCGGCTCGCCGGAGTGGAGAGCTGGTTCGGCTATGACACCGCGCGCGGCGTCCTGCTTCATCTCCACGTGCATTTCCGGGTCATCATCGGTGGTTACTGGACGACCCTCTATCGGGTCCCGATCGAGCAGGCCGTGCTCGCGACCGCCGCACCGCACCGCCCGTTCCCGATTCCCGCCCCCGACGTGGAGCTGTTGCTGTTCGCGCTGCACCAGGTGCAGCGCCAGGGATGGCGTCATCCGGAGAGGAGCGACGACGTGGAGCGGGAGCTGGCGTATCTCCGGGCCCGAACCAATCGCACGGACGTGGCCGCGCGCGCGCGCGACCTGCTCCCAAGATGTGACGCGCCGTTCATCGAGGCATGCCTCGACGCGCTGCGCCCCGGAACGACCCGCCGCCAACGGCTGCGGCTGCGCCGCGGACTGCACGCGCGGCTCCGCGGGTACGCGCGCCGGCCCTCGTTCTTCGTGCTCCTGATGCGTATCGGGCGCGGCCTTCGGATCCTGCCGCCCGCGCGGGGCATGCGTTTCGCCCGCGGCGGCGCGGTGTTGGCCTTACTCGGCGGTGACGGCGCGGGGAAATCCACCTGCGTCGCCGCGCTGAGCCGTTGGCTCTCGCCCCCGTTCGACCTCCTGACCGCGCACCTTGGCCGGCCGCCGCGCTCCCTCACGACCCTCGTCGTGGGAGGCCTGCTCAAAATGCGGCGCGCGATCGGCCGGCGGCATCGCGCGGCGACCGGCACGCTCGAGCTGGCGCGTCTCGTGTGCACGGCGCGCGACCGTCACCTCCTCTTCCGCAGGGTGCGCCGCCACGCGGCCGAGGGCGGCGTCGCGCTGTGCGAGCGCTATCCCACGCCGCACGAGCCGCTGCTCGCGGGGCCCGAAGTCGCGCACCGCATCGGGCTGCGATCGCCGACGCGCCTCGAGCGCCGCCTGATGCGCGCCGAACAGGCGTACTACGACCGCATCACCGCGCCCGACGTGACGATGGTGATGCTCGTCGATCCCGAGGTCGCCGTGCGGCGCAAGACGACCGAACCCTCCGAGTACGTCCGGACGCGCAACCGCATCGTGTGCGACACCGATTGGTCGGGCACCGGCGCGCGGCTCGTGGATGCGGGGCGCCCCCTCACGGCGGTGCTCGCCGATTTGAAGACCCTGATCTGGTCGGAGCTGTAGATGGCCCCCCGTCCGATGGTGATCGAGCTGGTGGGGCCCGCGGGCGTGGGCAAGAGCACCATCTGGGGACTGCTGTCGCGCCGTCCCAGCGTCACCTGCGCGAGCGTGTGGGACCTGCCGCGCCCGCTGCTGCTCGCGAGCGCGGGACGCGCCGTGCCCGAGATCATCGAGGTGGTCAAGGCGGCGCGCGCCTGGCCGTCGGAAGAAGTGCAACAGCTGATTCGGCTCGGCGCGCTGGACCTGTTCTTGAGCCGCACCAAGGGCCCGGGCACCACCGCCGTGGTGCTGGATGAGGGGCCCGTGTTCGCCTTGAGCTGGCTCCGCGTGCTCGGCCACCGCGCGTTCCGGAACGGCAAACTCGACTGCTGGTGGCGTCGCACGCTTGCGCGCTGGACCCGCCGCCTCGACGTGATCGTCCTGTTCGACGCGACCGATCCGCTCCTGGTGCAGCGCCTGCGCACCCGCGCCAAACCGCATCCGTTCCGGGAGCGGCCCGCGCGGGACATCTATGCGCTCAACGCGGCGTACCGCCGCGAATTCGAGTGGGTGGTCCCGGCGCTCGCTTTGCCCGGTGGACCGCGCGTCGTTTCCGTGAGCACGGACGCCGCGCCTCCCGAAGAGATCGCCGACCGCGTCCTCAGCGCCTGCCTCGAGACGGTCAGTGCGGGCTGAAGCCGCGATCCGCGTAGCCGCCGCTGAGGCGGACACCGCCCCGCCGGCG
>JBGPIJ010000220.1:0-5136 GCA_041484865.1 Gemmatimonadota bacterium | reverse complement strand
GTCACTCGCCTGCTCCCACAAGGGCGACGAGCAAACGGAGAACGCGCCATCGACCGAATCGTCGGGGGGCGCCGGCGAGAAAGGGATCGTGATTGGGGCCGAGACGATGAAGCGCGCCGGCATCTCGACCGCCGCCGTGCGACGAAGCAGCCACCCCGTGGAAGTCACGTTGACTGGTGAACTCGTCGGCGACTCCGAGCGAACGGTTCTCATTCGCGCCCCGATCGCGGGGCGACTGCTGACAACGGACAGTGTGCCCTGGCCCGGCCTCGGCGAGCGGATCGAGGCGGGGCGCGTGCTCGGCCAGGTCTCGGACGCCCGGCCGCTCGTGGCACCGCGAGGCGGTACCGTGACGGCGGTGAACGCCGTCCCGGGGGAGATCGTGTCCGCCGGCGCGCCACTTCTCGAGATCAGCGACTTCGATCATCCCCTCGCACGAGTCGTGTGGCAGGCAGACGCGCCGCCTCATGCCCCGCCGTCGCTCTTCCTTGCGCCGGCGGACCGTCCGGAACTCTCGGTCCGGGCCACACTCATCGGTTCTGCTCCTGAGGCGGATCCGGTATCCCGTGCCCCCGCTTATTTGTACCGTGTCGGACGCGCGTGGCCCGGGGCTCGACCCGGTGCGGCAGTGATCGCTCGTTTCCCGGACTCGCGCGTTTCGCGGAGCGGCGTCTTTGTACCCGACGATGCTGTCGTCCAGTGGGATGCCATGGCCTGGGTGTACGTGCGAGCAGGCAAAGGCCGGTACGTGCGCGCGCGGCTCAGCACGGACTATCCCGTGCAGGGCGGCTACGTCGTGCTCGACGGCTTGGCGGACGGAGACACGATCGTGGTCCAAGGAGCCCAGCTGCTGCTCTCGGAGGAGTTCCGAGCGTCGAGCGCCGGGCTGTCGGACGAGAACTGAGAATCGAGCGCCGCGATGCTGACCGCCCTCGTCGGATTCTCGGTGCGGCATCGCGGGATCGTGCTGGCGCTCGCAGCGGCAGCTCTTCTCTACAGCATCACGGGGCTGGCCCGCGCCCGGTACGATGTATTCCCTGAGTTCGCGCCGGCGCGGGTCGCGGTCCAAACAGAGGCACCAGGGTTCGTTCCCGAGCAGGTCGAAGTCCTTGTCACGAAGCCGCTCGAAGACGCGATCAATGGCGTGACCGGAATTGCCTCGATCCGCTCTCAGTCGATCCAGGGCCTCTCCGTCATTACCGCGGTGTTCGATGAGGGGACCGACATCTTCCGAGCCCGGCAGGCGGTGGCCGAGCGAATTAGCGAAGTGGGCCGCCGACTTCCCGCTACCGTCAGGGCGCCGGTCCTGAGCCCCCTTACGTCTTCGACAGGGACCGTGCTGGTGCTCGGCCTCACCTCAACCACGCGAACCCTCCGGGACCAGCGCACCTTCGCCGATTGGACACTCAGACCGGCGCTCCTCGCCGTGCCCGGCGTGGGGCGCGTGTCGGTTTGGGGCGGCGAGGTGCGCCAGCTGCAAATCCTGCTCGATCCGGCGCGCCTCCGGACTTACGGGTTAGGGATTGGGGACGCGGTGGCGGCCGCACGAGAGGCGACGGGCGTGCGTGGGGCTGGTGTGTTGGACAATGCGAACGAACGCATCGTGGTCCGGACCGACGGTCAACTGACGTCACCCAGTCAGCTCGCGCGCAGCGTCGTTCGGGAAGGGGGAGGAGGCGTGCTGCGACTCCGCGATCTGGGGCGCGTGGCGGAGGGTGCCGAGCCGCGCATCGGGGCAGGGGCTGTGAACGGTGAGCCGGGCGTGGTGGTCAGCATTGATGCCCAACTGGGGGCGAACGTGCGTGAAGTGGCTCGAGTCGTCGAGCGCGTGCTCGACGCACTCCGTCCTGCGATCGCCGAAGAAGGGCTCGCGCTGCATCCCGACCTGTTCCGCCCGACCACCTTCATCGATCTCGCGCTGCATAACGTCACCAACTCGTTGCTCGTGGGCGGGATCCTGGTGGTGACCGTACTCATCCTCTTTCTGGGAAATGTACGGACGGCAGCTGCCTCGCTCTTCGCGATTCCCCTGTCACTGTTGACGGCCGTGAGCGTGCTCGAGGCGCTTGGGCTCTCCATCAATACACTCACGCTCGGCGGCCTTGCCATCGCCATCGGGGAGGTCGTGGACGACGCGATCATTGACGTAGAGAATATTGCGCGCCGGCTGCGCGAGAATGCCGCGCGGTCCGATCCGCGGCCCGCCAGCGCCGTTGCCCTCGACGCGTCGCTTGAAGTACGCGCGTCCGTCGTCTACGCCACATTCGTCGTGGCGCTGGTCTTTGTTCCCGTGATTACCCTTTCGGGCGTCCAGGGCGCGATTTTCCGTCCGCTCGGCGTGGCCTTCATTCTCGCGATTTTGGCCTCTCTCGTGGTCGCAATGACCGTGACTCCGGCTATGACCCTCGCGTTGCTCGAGCGGAGGAGTGAAGCCCAGCGCGAGGCCCGGTTGCTCGCTCGAATGAAACGCGACTATGCGCGGATGCTCTACGCGCTCCAAGGGCACAGCCGGATGCTGACAGCCGCTGTGGCAGCTCTGGTCCTGGTGGCGGTGGCGGCGATCCCGTTCTTCGGCGGCACATTTCTCCCGGATTTCCGCGAGGGTCATTTTCAGGTCCATATGTGGGCCGTGCCGGGCACGTCTCTCGACGAATCGTTGCGCATCGGCAGAGCCGTGACGCACGCCCTGCGGGCCGACCCCCGAGTACGGTCCGTCGCCCAGCGGGCTGGACGCGCGGAGCTTTCCGAGGACACCTGGGGCACTTACTACAGTGAGTTAGAGGTCGACCTGATACCGCTACATGGCCGGGCAGCGGAAACGATCCAGACCGACCTTCGAGCCCGGCTCGCCGTCTTCCCCGGCGTGAACTTCTCGCTACAGCCGCTCTTGACGGAGCGCATGGAGGAAATCGTCACCGGTGCGACCGCACCCATCGTGGTGAAATTGTTCGGCCAAGACCTCGACAGCCTCGACCGGGCCGCGAGGGTGGTAGAAAGTATGGTCAAGACGGTCCCGGGAGCTGCCGATGTCGCATACAGCTCCCCCGCGGTGGCGCCCGAGGTCGTCGTCCGCTTGCGGACCGCCGCGCTCGCTGACAATGGTGTCACTGCGGGAGCAGCGCTCGACGCGGTGGCGACCGCGACCGCTGGGACTACCGTGGCGCAAGTATTCGAGGGCAACCGGGCGACCGACGTCGTGGTCATGGTCGATCCCCGTTTTGTGCATCGACCCGAGGATCTCGGCTCCATCCCGGTGCGGAGCGCTGGCGGACGGCTCGTCGCGCTCTCGCAGGTGGCCGAGATTGCCCGGACCGTTGGTCGCGACGCGGTTGGACATGACGGCGCGCGGCGGCTGCAGACCGTGACGGTAAACCCGGCGGGACGCGACGTGGCGTCGTTCACGACGGAACTCGAACACCGCCTCGCGCGTTTGCGCCTTCCCGCCGGCGTCTACTCGGAGATCGGAGGCACGGCCGGCGAACGGCGAGCAGCGCAAGGCGAGCTCATCATCCGTGGCCTCCTTGTTGCGGCGGCGATTCTGATCCTGCTCGTGCTTGCGTTCGGGGACATGCGGCGCTTGTTGCTCGTGCTCGTCAACTTGCCGTTCGCGCTCGTGGGTGGGGTCATCGCCGTGGCCGCCTCGGGGGGGTGGCTGTCCCTCGGTTCACTCGTGGGGTTCGTCACACTCTTCGGCATCTCGGCGCGAAACTCCATCATGTTGATCAGCCACTACGACCATCTCGTACAGTTCGAGGGCGCCGTCTGGGGACCGGAGACCGCAGTGCGCGGCGCCCAGGAGCGCCTTGGCCCGATTCTGATGACCGCGCTCGTCACGGGTCTCGCCCTCCTGCCGCTGGTGATCGGGAGTGGTGACCCGGGGCGCGAGATCGAGGGACCGCTGGCCATCGTGATTGTGGGTGGGCTCGTGACGTCGACGCTGCTCAATCTGTTCGTGCTGCCGACGCTGGCGCTCAAGTTCGGGCGATTCACGCCACAGGCATGAGCGGCATTGGCGAGGCCTGCCCTTTCCCCGCGTTTATGCTGCGACCTTCGGTGTCAGGCGCCTTGGGAATGGGCTGTATCTGATAAGCATGGACCGATTGACCGCCTTTGGCCTCTTTGCTGTCACAGCGATGCTGGTCACCTATGCCTTGGAGAACAGGAGTCGGTGGTTCGTACTCGCCTTCGCCGGGGCCTGCGTGTTGGGGTCGGTCTACGGATTCCTCCAGGGGGCGTGGCCTTTCGGCGTCGTGGAGGGGATTTGGTCGGTGGTGGCAGTGCGGCGGTGGTGGGCGGCCTATCCTTGATGAAGTAGTCGCACAAACATACCCGGTTCGCGCGTTCGTTCCCTGGCGGAGCACCGCTCATGGCCCCTGCGCCACGTCTCGAATGCTACCGGCTTGGGCTCCGCAGCTACCTGTCTCGCCTTCTCCCGCGATATCTCTGGCTTCGCGGAACTCAGCTTCGCCGTCGATAGCTGTGTCGCCACGCCCTAGACCTACCCACCCGGGCCATCCTCACAGAGCACCAATTAATACGTCGGTCCGGGGGCCGTTTCGGTGTCCGCGCGGGTTGAGCGTCAGCGCCTGCGGCGCCTCCGCTCCGCTCGCCGGGCTGCGCCCGGCGCCGGCTGCTTCGCAGCCGGACGCGACAAATCCCGCCGTCCCGACTCGTAGAAGAGAATGCCAGACAGCCAGTTACAGCGTCTGGCATTGTTGTTTAGGTACTCCCCGCAGCCGTACTAATACTTCCGTTCTTGGGATCGGTGTTGCGCCGTAGGTGCCCGGCCCGCAGTCTAATGTGATTTAGGCGGCTCACCGAGCTGGCGATTCTTGACAGGCCGGTGAACAGACCGTAGCATCGAGCCTTCACCGTCGCACCCGAATCTTCCTCGCTCAACCGAGTTGCCGTCGCGAAGAGGTCGGGATGCATCTCAAGGCGGCATATGCAGTCCCCATGGGCGGCTCTTCGGCGACACTCACTAAGTGTACGGGGGAGCCGTTGTCGCTTTACCTCTTTTCAGGAGGCTCAAGCGTATGGACATGCTGATGGCTCTCGCGCTGAGCATCGGGGTGCTGATCGCGGTCTGGACGTACGTCGCCGTGGCCGTGGCCACGTTGCAGCTGTCGGTTTGGG
>JBGPIJ010000219.1:0-5154 GCA_041484865.1 Gemmatimonadota bacterium | reverse complement strand
TTCACTTCGATGAACTGCACGCCGTCACCGCTCCGGGCGCGGCTCGCCGCAGCCTTCGTCGCCGCGTGCACCGCGAGCACGTCGTTGCCGTCCACGATGGCCGCGGGGATGCCGTAGCCCTTCACGCGATCGGCGAGATTCGGGACCGCGAATTGCCGCTCGGGCGGGGTCGAGTATGCCCAGCCGTTGTATTCGCCGATCACCACCAGGGGCACGCGCTGCACCGCCGCCAGATTCAGCCCCTCGTGGAAGGTGCCGGTCGACATGCCGCCGTCGCCGATGTAGACGAGCGCAACGCGCGGCTCCCCTCGGAGCTTGAACGAGAGCGCGATGCCCGCCATCACCGGGATCATGTCCCCGAGGTGAGAGATCTGACCGAGAAACCCGAGCTCCAGGTCTCCGAAATGCACGTTCAGCTCGCGGCCGTGGGTCGGCGACGTCCCCTTGGCCATGTACTGGCGCAGGATCTCGATCGGCTGCGCGCCCATGACGAGCATCGAGCCGAGGTTCCGGATCAGCGGCGACAGCAGATCCTTGTGGCGCCCGCGCTCGAGCGCGTACGCCGACCCGACCGATTCCCCTTCCTGCCCCCGGGAACGGAACAGCCCGCCGATCACCTTCCCTTGACGGTACAGCGCGGTGAGCCGCTCCTCGAGTGTACGGGTGAGCCTCAAGTAGCGGTATATTTCCAGCAGCTGCTCGCGCGTGAGCCCACCCACCACCCCGGCCGGGATCGCAGGGGTCGCTGGAGAGGGCGGCGGGGCGGTCGGAGAAGGCATGACGTAAATTGTGGTGGGCGTGAAACTTGGCTGGCGCGCCCGATCAAATCAAGCGCCCGGAAGGACGAGCATGGCCAACGTCAAATTGCGTGTGAGCGGAATGACCTGCGGGCACTGCCAGGCGAAAGTCGAGCGGGCGCTGCGCGGGACCTCCGGGGTCTACTCGGCGTTCGTGGACCTCCAGAGCGGCGAAGCGGAGGTCGATTTCGAGGACGACACCGTCACGACGAGCGAGCTCGTCGCCGCGGTGCAGAAGGCGGGCTACACAGCAAAGCTCGCCGGATAGGCCGGGCGCGTAAGCGCCGGCTCAATAGGCCCCGCGAATCGCGTGGGTCGGGTCGGCCTGGCGGTGCACCTCGGCGAGGAACCGCTTCGCGAGACGGTCGAGCTCCGACTCACCCACCTGATCCGTCGTTACCTCGACCAGCGTGTAGTGTCCCCCTTCGGCCCGCGCGGTGATGGCGACCTTGCCGAGCGGCCCGGCGTAGACGTGGCGGCGCGGCGCTTCCTCGGCGGGGACGAGCCGGCTCCCGAAGAACGCCCGGGCGGCACCGAGCACCTGCTCGGACGCGATGGTCGTGCGATGGAAGTAGCGCATCGGATCAGCTCGCCCACGCGGGCTTGAAGCGCCGCAGCGTCAGGCTGTTCAGGACGACGCTCAGGCTCGACCATGCCATCGCGGCGCTCGCGATCACCGGCGACAGCAGCACCCCGTAGAACGGGTACAGCACGCCCGCGGCGATGGGGATGCCGATCACGTTATAGATGAACGCCCAGAAGAGATTCTGGCGGATCACCCTCATCGTCTGTCGGGCAAGATCGAGCGCGACCACCACGCCGCGCAGGTCGCCGCGAATCAATGTCACATCGGACGCCTCCATCGCCACGTCGGTCCCGGTGCCGATCGCGATGCCCACGTCGGCCTGCGCGAGCGCGGGCGCGTCGTTCAATCCATCCCCCACCATCGCCACGCGCTTCCCCTGCGCCTGCAGTTTGCGGACGAGCTCGGCTTTCTGCGACGGGAGCACCTCGGGCAGAATCGCGTCGATCCCCACCTCCGTCGCGACCGACTGGGTGCCTTGCCGCGAGTCGCCCGAGACCATGGTCACGGTGAAACCGCGGCGCCGCAGGTGCTCCACCGCCTCGCGCGACGTGGGCTTGATCGGATCGGAAATCGCGATGACGGAATAGACCGTGTTGTTCACGACGACGATCACGGGGCTGCGGGCCTGGGCGGCGAGCCGGTCGGCGTCCTGGCCGAGCGTGCCGAGCTCGAGGCTCCGCTCGCGCGCGTGGCGCAGCGAGATCACCTCGACGATGCGGCGATCGACGATGCCGCGCACGCCCCGTCCTTCCATCGCGGCGAATTTCTCGACCGGCAGGATCTCCACCTGCTTGTCCTTCGCGGCCTTCAGAATCGCCCGCGCCAGGGGGTGCTCGGAGCGCTGCTCGACCGATGCCGCCCATTTCAGCACCTCCGCGGGGGCGATCGCCGTTCCGTCCGGTTTCTTGGCCGACACGATGTGCGTCACGGCCGGTCGGCCTTCGGTCACCGTGCCGGTCTTGTCGAGGAGCACGGTGCGCACCCGCGATAGCTTCTCGAGCGCTTCCCCGCTCCGGATCAGAATCCCGTGCTCGGCGGCCTTCCCGGTCCCGACGAGCAGCGCCGTCGGCGTGGCGAGGCCGAGCGCGCAGGGGCAGGCGATGATCAGCACGGTGACGAGGCCGACCGTCGAGAACACCAGGGCCGGCGCGGGACCGAAATCGAACCAGAGGACGAACGTCGCGATCGCGAGCGCCATGATGATGGGGACGAACACGCCGGCCACCCGATCGGCGACCCGCTGGATCGGCGCCTTCGTCGCCTGGGCGTCCTCCACCAGCTGCACGATCTGCGCGAGCGCCGAATCTTTGCCGACGCGCGTGGCGGTGAAGGTGACACTGCCCGTCGTGTTCACCGTCCCCGCCATCACCTCGTCTCCGACGCGCTTGGCCACGGGCATGGGCTCGCCCGTCAGCATCGATTCGTCCACGGCGGAGGCGCCCTCCGTCACGCTGCCGTCCACGGGGACGCGCTCGCCCGGCTTCAGGATCACCAGATCTCCGGGCACCACGGCTTCGACGCTGATGTCCGTTTCGGCGCCGTCCCTGAACACATGCGCGACCTTGGGCCGCAAACCGGCGAGCCGGCGAATCGCCTCGGAGGTGCGGCCCTTGGCTCGCGCCTCGAGCAGCCGGCCGAGCAAGATGAACGCAATGATCGCAGCGACGGATTCATAGTAGACGTCCGCCGGCAGCCCGGCCCGCGTGAACACACCCGGCGCGATGGTGACCGCGAGGGAGTAGAGGAACGCCGCGGCGGTCCCCACGCCGATGAGGGTGTTCATGTCCGCGGTGCGATGCTTGAACCCGTTCCACGCGCCGCGGTAGAACTGCTGCCCCGACCAGAGGACGACCGGGAGTGTGATGATCGCGAGGCCCCAGCGCAGCAGCGAGGGATTGAGGGTGCCACCCGGGTCGAGGAGCGCGCGGAGCCGCATGGAGAAGGGCATCAGCAGCCGGGCGAGGAGATCGACGCCCGGCTCGGACATGAGCAGCATCGAGCCGAACATCGTCACAACCGCGACGACCGCCGCGAGGACGCACTTCCAGGTGAGCGCCTTGATCTCCCGCGCGCGCGCGAGGCGTTCACGCTCGACCGGATCTTCGGCGGCGATCGGCTCTGCGACGTGGAACCCGGCCGCCTCGACGGCGCCTTCCAACTGCTCCGCAGTGGTCACGCCGGCGACATAATCGACCGTCACCGTCTCCGTCGCCTGATTGGCCGCGGCCCGCTGGACCCCCGGCACCGCGCCCAGCGCCTGCTCGAGCGGCGCCACGCTCGGCGCATAGTGCAGGTCCTCGATCCGGAACGACACCGTCGCCATGCCGCAATCGTAGCCGCTCGAGCGTACCGTGCGAATCAACTCGCGCACGTGGGTCTGCGCATCGTCGTACTCGACCGTGGCCTTGGCGGTCGCGTAGTTGACGCTGGCGCTCGTGACGCCGGTTGCGCCGCCGAGCGCTTCCTGCACCGAGGCGGCGCAGCTCGCGCAGCTCATCCCTTCGATCGGCAGGGTGACCCGGGCTTTGCTCACGACTCAGCGCTCATGGAACTTGTGGGGCGATGCCGCGGGCTGGCGGTCGCTCCCGGCCGATTCCACGACGAGGAGCCCCTTCAGCATGTTCATGCCGCAGCGAAACGGAAATTCGCCGGCTTCGGTCGGCGTGAATTCCACGGCGGTCGTCTGAAACGCGGGGAGGGCGACGTCGAGGTTGAACTTCGGGAACACGACCCGTTCCGAGCAGTCCGCCGTTTCGTCCCGGTAGAACTGCAGCCGCACCGGCTTGCCCGCCTCGACCACGATGGTATCGGGGGTGTAGCCGCCTTTCACGACGACATGGACTTCTTGAATGGATCCGGTTTGCCGCGCCGCGACGGCGGGTCCGGCCGAGAACAGAAAATACCAGAGCACCCAGACGATCGTGGCCGTGCCGAGCACCGTGACGGCGATTTGGGCGGCCGTCACACCCTCTCGTAGTACTCGATTCCGAGATGCGTGATCTGCTCCTCCCCCATCATCCAGCGCATCGTGTTCTTGAACTTGGTCTGCTGGATGAAGAGGTCGTGCTCGGGATAGAGGCCCGGCCCGGTCTGGGGGCTCTTGAAGTAGAACGACAGCCACTCCTGAATCCCCGACATCCGCGCCCGCTGCGCGAGGTCGAAGAACAGCGCCAGATCGAGGACGATGGGCGCGGCGAGGATCGAGTCGCGGCACAGGAAATCGACCTTGATCTGCATCGGGTAGCCGAGCCACCCGAAGATGTCGATGTTGTCCCAGCCTTCTTTGTTGTCGCCGCGTGGCGGATAGTAGTTGATGCGCACCTTGTGGTACACGTTGCCGTACAGCTCGGGATACAGGTCCGGCTGGAGGATGTACTCGAGCACGCCGAGCTTCGACTCCTCCTTGGTCTTGAACGACTCCGGATCGTCGAGCACCTCGCCGTCGCGGTTGCCGAGAATGTTGGTCGAGTACCAGCCCGCGAGTCCGAGCATGCGCGCCTTGAACGCCGGCGCGAGCACGGTCTTCATCATCGTCTGACCGGTCTTGAAGTCCTTGCCGCCGATGGGGACTTTGCGCTGCTCGGCGAGCTGGACCAGGGCCGGGATGTCGACCGTCAGGTTCGGCGCGCCGTTGGCGAACGGGACGTTCTCCATCAGGGCGGCGTACGCATAGAGCATCGACGGAGCGATCCCGGGATCGTTCTGCTCCATCGCCTTCTCGAACGCCTGCGGTGTCTGGTGCACGGCGCCGGGGGTGAGGAATACCTCGGT
>JBGPIJ010000218.1:0-5163 GCA_041484865.1 Gemmatimonadota bacterium | reverse complement strand
CAAGCGGCTGTCGCCGCCCATCTCCGCAATCAACTCCTGCGCGTTCGCCCTGCGGGTTGCCACCTCCCGTTGCAGCAGCGTCCGGGTCGCCATGATGCAGGCGCTCGCGCCCCGAGCCATGCCGTGGGGAGGGACGGCGTCACGATATACCGTCTCGCCGAGCTTCAGCCAGGGGATTGCCGCGGGCAGTCCGTACAGCCCGGGGCGCCCGAACATCCACTGCGCGGCGAGGGCCAGGAGATTGCCGCCTTCATCCGCGCGGCGAGGGAGATGATCGGAACGGTCCTTGGGCAAGGAGGAAGCGGCGTCACCGCGCAGCAGCAGGGCGCCTCCCGTTCCTCCCGTCCATCCCTTCCCTCTCCCAAAGCTCAACACGCTGATCGCACCGAAACTGCCGACCGCCCGGCCCTGCCATTCGGCTCCGTGACCCTGGGCGGCGTCCTCGATCGCCACCGCTCCCAAGGGCTCGAGCACCGCATCGATGCCGTCCCACGCGATCGGGTACCCAAACAACGGCGTGATCACGACCGCGCGTGCTCCCCAGCGCTCCACCACACGCCTCAAGGACTCCAGATCAGGAGCGAGGGTGTTCGGGTCCACGTCGTACAGCGCGATGCGCGCCCCGAGGGCGACCGCGGCCGATGCCACGTCGAAGCAGGTGAAGGCTGGGAGCGCGACGGCCGAATCACCGACTCGATCGAGCGCCACGCGCAGCGCGGCCTGAAGGGCCTGCGTCCCCGATCCGTACAGCCCCACGGTGTCAGCGCCATAGTCCCGTCGCAGTTCCCCCTCGAGCTGCTCTGTCAACTCGCGCGAGCCGACGGCGTGCACCACCGAACGGCCGATGGCACCCAGCGTGATCGGCGAGTAGGCGGGGAGTTGCCACCGCAAGATCATGGGAGGTACCGCACGACTCTGGGACCGAGCGCCGTCGCCACGGCGAGCGGCAACCGCTTCCACAGCGCGGGGCCCAGCGCGAACGCGCCCTGGTGCGGGGACGGCGTTGTCGCGGCCGTTCGGCGCGCCGCTTGATACCACCACAACGCCACGTCGCGGCCCCCCCACTGTCGCTTGAAGCGGTGTGCTCCGCTACCCGGCGTGCACCGACCGAAGTTGAAACGCTCGAGACCCTCGCGGGCGGCGCGCTCTATGAATGCCCAGTAGAGGAGCATGTTCGGGGCAAGGCGACTGTGCTCCGTGAGCGCGGATGCCCACGTCATCTCGAACTCCTGGGCCCAGCGAAACCCACAGCCCGCTGCGACTGGTTTCGCGCCGAGGTAGGCGCACCCAAACCACACGTCCCCTGGAAAGGTCTCGGCGATACAGTCAAACAGACGGCGTGCCTGCGTGGGCGTGCCGAGATCTCGCATGTGCCGCGAGAACACCTCGAAGAATGGAGCGACCTGGTCGGCGCCGAACCGCACCTGCACGCCTTCCTTCTGGGGGCGCCGCACCTGGCTCCGCACCTTGGCGGGTAAACCCCGCCACAGACGCTCTGGATCCTGTGAGGAAACGTCGAGCACTACAGTGATCTTGCGGTGCGAGACAGTGAGGGGCACCGGGAGAGGACGCGCACTCCGGAGCTCGAGCAGCGTCGCGCTGTCCTCGCGCGCCAGGCGCGCGGCGTGATCGCACAGCGCGCGCACCGCCTCCTCGGACCCGAGCGGTCCACCATAGTTCAGAAACGGCATCGACACGAGGTAGTGGCCGAACAGCAGACTCTTGACTCGCACCAACGGCAGGACGCCCGCGAGCCCCTCCCCGCCCTCTCGAGCGGCGAGATAGAGGCATTCGTGGCCGAAGACACGCTCGATCACCCCCCGCCAGCCGTGCAAATGGAAGTGCGTCCATCCAGGACTCCGAAGGACCAGCTCGTCCCACTCCTCGGCTCGCCCCGAAAACCGTCCGACCGCGAGAGTCACCGCGACCTCGTCACTGCGGGAATCAGGTCGCCAGCCGCCGTGAACCGGAACTCCTGAAGCAGCCGCTCGAGCCGATCCGCGACCCGGCGCAGGCCCGTATAGTGCCGCAGCCCCGTCAGGAGTGAGACGTCGAGCCGCGGCTGGTCTGGATCGAGCTCCCAGGGGTGGATGTAGAACGTTCCCGGCACGCCGCGTCGTTCGCAGTCGCGCAGCGCGGCCCGTGTCAGCGAGTAGGGGAGCACACGGAAATACGCGCCCCCGCCCGCGGGGACGCTCACGCCCCAGCGGCGCCACACGGCGGGCGGAATCTCGAGCAGCCGGCCCGCCGGTCGGTCAAGCCAGTGCGGATCGCGGTGACCGTCAGGGTAGCCGTATCCGGAGCGGGAGACCGGGAAGAGGCTTGAGTCGTACAGGTAGCCCTCTTCCAGGAGGACGTCGAGTGCCCACTCGTGTCCCGGAGTGATCGAGAAACTTGGTGCGCGGAATCCGAGCACGGGAGCGCCCGCGAGATCTTCGAGCAACAGCTTCGTATCGTGGACCGATTGGCGGAACGCGTGCGGGGTTTGTTCGGTGACCCGCCGATGGTCCCAGCCGTGCGACGCGATCTCGTGACCGCACGCCGCGATGCGCTTGACGATGTCCGGCAGCCGCTCGGCGAGCCACCCGAGCACGAAGAAGGTGGCACGGGCGTCGTACCGATCGAGCAGCCCGAGGAGAACGCCCACGCTCCGCGCGGCCCGGCTCTCTCTTTCGCACCAGGTCTCGCGGGGGACTCGGCCCTCGAACGCCGAAACGTGGAAGTATTCCTCCACGTCTACCGTGAAATGGTGGGAGATCAACTCGGATCGAGGGGGTTCAACGGGGATTTGAGCGCAATCGCGTCCGGACCACCGGATTCTCCAAGGGGTGAACAAGGGCGTTTGGGCACGATCTGCGCCAAGCGGCGGCTCTAGCGGAAACCCACATGGGTGTGTGATCTCCGCCACACCGCGTCCCCGTCCCGATTGTCTTCACGATGTTGCGCGCGCGCATCAGGCGGCCGCGAGAGCACGCGGTACGAGGGTTGCGAGCCCGGTCCACACCCCCATGGAAGCCCACCTCCCGGCCCACGACGTTCCCGTCAGTCGGAACCGCATGACCCGCGTAGCCCTCGGAGCTTCGTTGCTCGCGATCGTCGGGCTCACGCTTCTGCCCAGCCACGACGCGAAGATCGAGCCGATGTGGAGATGCCTGGTCTGTGGGGAGCATGGTGTGGCGGATGTCATTCGCAACATCGCCCTCTTCCTGCCCTTCGGAGTCGTTCTCGGATTCGCCCACACCCGCCTGTGGCGCGCGCTGGTGATCGGAGCCATCCTCTCCACGGCGATCGAGCTGGCCCAACTCTGGATCCCCGGGCGGGACTCAAGTGTGAGCGACGTGATGGCGAACACGTTGGGGACGACGATCGGGTGCATGCTCCCGGGGGCGTGGAACCGCATGCTCAGGCTCGACGACCGCCAAATCGCTCGGTTGACGATTGTGGCTGCTGGACTCGTCTGCGGGATCACGGCTGGCACCGGGTTCCTGCTGCGCCCGGCGTTTCCCAGGTCGGTTTACTATGGCATGTGGACTCCGGACCTCGGCCACCTCGAGCGGTACCGCGGCGTGGTGCTCGACGCTCAATTGGGTCCGATGACCATCCCGTCGGCCCGCCTCGACAGCGCTCCAGCGGTGGCTCGGCTCCTCACGGCGGGAGCACCGCTTCGCGTGCACGCCCTCGCGGGACCTTCGGTTCCACGCCTCGCCGCGCTCGTGAGCGTGTACGACGACAGCCAGCGCGAGATCTTCCTGCTCGGACCGGATCGAGAAGACCTGGTGTTTCGCTACCGCACGCGGTCCACGGCGTGGCGCTTCGAGCAACCAGACCTGCGCGTGTCCGGAGCCCTGGCCGGGGTGCGGTCGGGCGACACGCTCCACGTCACGGTGTGGCGCGATTCCGCTGGATACTGCCTGGCACGCAACGCCTTCCTCGCCTGCCGGCTGGGGTTCACGGCGGGGCGCGGTTGGTCGCTCCTGCTCTTTCCCCAAGGTCTCCCGCGGTGGTTGATGGGAATCCTGGACGCGAGTTGGATCGCGGCCCTCCTCGTTCCGGTGGGGTTCTGCGCGCGGCGTCGTTCCATCGCCTGGGCCGGCGCCGCCCTGCTCGCCGGCCTCGTCGTCGCGCCCGCGCTCGCCGGACTCCGGCCCAGCCCTGCGGGAGAATGGCTCGCCGCCATGGCAGGGGTGTTGATCGGAATGCGGCTGCGGAAGGTCGCCTTAGGGACCGTGGCCGGGGTCTTGCAAGGCCCGGCGGGCTACTCCCCCTAAGGAGAACCGAATGGTCACTGCTGCCACCCGTTGGGCTCTCCCCCGCCGTCTCGCTCACAGGCGCGATCTCCTGCGCGAGCTCGTTGTGCGCGACATGAAGCTGCGCTACAAGCGCTCCTACCTGGGCATCGCGTGGACGCTGGTCAACCCTCTCGCCCAGCTGGTCGTCTACAGCTTCGTCTTCCGCGTCCTGTTCCGGGTGACCACGCCGAACTACATGCCCTACATCTTCATCGGCATCACCTGCTGGGGATGGTTCCAGGCCGCCGTACTCGAGTCGACCATGGCGATCCTCGCGAACCGGGATCTGATCCGTCAGCCCGCGTTCCCGGCCGCGCTGCTGCCGAACGTGACGGTGGGGACGCAGCTGGTACACTTTCTCCTCACGCTTCCGGTTCTCCTGGGCCTCGTGCTGGTGAGCGGGATCCCTATCACGGGCGCGGTCGTGTGGCTTCCGTTTGTCATCCTGGTGCAGTACATCCTGACGCTTTCTTTCAGCCTGCTCGCTGCGTGCGTTCACGTCAACTTCCGCGACACCCAGTATCTGCTTGGGGTCTTCTTGATGCTGGCGTTCTTTCTGACGCCCATTCTCTACGACATCAACATTGTTCCGGATCGCTACCAGCCGTTCTACAAACTGAATCCGATGACATTCATTATCGACGGGTACCGTGCGGTGCTGATTCGCGGCGAGCGGCCTGATGTTGTATCGCTCGCGATGGTAGGGGTAGCCAGCGTCGTTCTGCTGCGCCTGTTCTACCTGCTGTTCCGCCGGGCCAGCATGACCTTCGCTGAGGAGCTCTAGGATGGCCGGCACCATCCTGGTCGAGGGGGTCTCCAAGCGCTTCCGGCACTGGGCGCCAAACCAGCCAATGACGCTCCAGGAAGTTGTCCT
>JBGPIJ010000217.1:0-5165 GCA_041484865.1 Gemmatimonadota bacterium | reverse complement strand
GTTTCATCGCGCTGAACGAGCCGGAGTCGGCGCTTCGTCTGGTAGCCGTGGCGCAGCTGGCGCGGGATTCGTCGGGGGCGGCGCTCGACGTCGCCACGTCGGCCCTACGCGATCCCGCCAGCGAGGTACGGGCACAGGCGCTCGCGACGCTCGACTCGATCGACCGACCGCGCGCCCGCGCTGCGGCGGCGGCGAGCTACGCGAGCGATCCCAACGACGTGGTGCGGGCGCGGGCGCTCTCGGTGTGGGCGCGGGAGGCGCCCGCTGACGCGCTGCCGGCGCTGCTCGACGCCGCGCTCCCCGGCCGAACGCTCCTGCTCCGCTTCAGGGCCACGACCGTGCTCGCGGGAGTGCGCGACGCGCGCGCGGGCGATGCGCTCGAGCGCATGACCGCGGCGAGCGAGCCTCGTGATCTGCGGGTCGCGGCGCTGCACGCGCTGGCGCAGCGCGACTCCGCGCGGGCGGTCGGCGTTGCCGCCCGGGCGGTGGATGATGCCGATCCGCTGTTCGCGGTGGCGGCGGTGCGGGAGCTGGCCCGGGTGTCGGGGCCCGCCGCCCGGACCCGCCTCGAAGCGGCGCAGCAGGCGGAGACTCGCGTGACCGTGCGCGCGGCGATCGCGGAGGTGCTACAGGGCCGCTGAGCGGGCGGCGCCTCAGGAGGCCCGGAGCGCGCTCACGATATTGAGACGTGCGGCCCGCACCGCGGGCAGGAAGCCGCCGACCAGGCCCATCAGCACGGCGAAGCCGAGGGCGCTGGCGACGACGCCGGGCGACAGCGTGAATCCGAAGCCGATCTCCGAGAACGTCCCGAAGTTCACCGTGGACACGCGGGCGAACGACAGCAGCGACGCCAACCCCACGCCCGCCAATCCGCCGATCACCGCGAGCACGATCGACTCCACCAGGAATGCGCCGAGTACGCTGCGGCGACGGAACCCGAGGGCCCGCAGCGTGCCCACTTCCACGGTTCGGCTCGCCACCGCCGCATACATGGTGATCATGGCGCCGATCATCGCCCCGACCGAAAAGATGCTCGTGACGACGAGCCCGAGAATCTTGATGAAGGTAGCCATTCCCTGGGACTGCTCGCGGTAGTACTCCCGCTCGGGTTTCAGGTCGACGTACTGGGTGCGGGGATCCGCCCGCAGCCGCGCCTGGAGCGCGCCGAACCGGCCGGGATCACGGAGTCGGAACGTGACGGACGAGAACACCGGCCGCCCAAACGCCTGCATCTGCTGATCCACGTCACCCCAGATCTCCGAATCGAAGCCCGTGCGTCCCGCGTCGAAGACACCGACCACCGTCCAGCGATCGCCCCCGAACGCGAGCTCGCTGCCGAGCGTCACCCCCTGGAAGCGTTGCGCGATATTGCGCCCGACGATCACTTCGTGGGTACCGAACCGAAACGGTCGGCCCTCGCCGATCCGCACGCCCGGTCGCATCTCCATGGCGCGAGGCGATACGCCGCGCACCGAGATGTTCGCCAGGTCGTGGGTCCCCTTCCTGTTCAACGAGATCACGACCATCAGCTCCTTCGAGACGAGCGGGCGGCCGTCGGTGGCGGCGGCTACCTCGGTCTGCGACTCGAGCATGCCGGCCGTCTCGCGATTGATCTGGCTCACGAGCTCCGAGGTGGCGGAGCGCCGCAGCACGATCACGTTGTCCGGGGCCCCGGTTTCCACGAGCGTGGCCTGCAGTCCGCGCGCCAGCATGAGCACACCGGCGAACACGAATACGACAAGGGCGACGCCGCCCACCGTGAGGAGGGTGGTGAGCCGCCGCGCCCAAAGGCTGCGCCAGACATAGGAAAACGGGATCTTCATCCGACCGTCCTGAGCCCGGCCACGATCGGCGTGCGGATCGCGCGGATCGTGGGGAGACTCGCGGCGGCGAGGGCAGCCACGATCGCGGCGGTGAGCGCAAGCGCGATCGTTACCGGCTCGACCTGTATGACGGGGAAGAACGTGGGGAGAGCCAGCCCGAAGGCATGCACGACGGGGAATGTCAGCGCGATCCCCAAGGCGCCGCCGCACAGCCCGATGAGCAGGGCCTCCCCCACGATGAACGTGGCGATATGCCGCCCCTGAAAGCCAAGGGTCTTCAAGACCGCGTATTCGCGCGTCCGCTCGCGCACCGCCATCAGGATCGTGTTCGCCAGCACGAGCAGGATGATGCTGACGATCACGAACGAGATCACCTTGAGCGACGTGATGATGGCGCTCGACATAGAGACGAAGCTCTGCTGGAACTCACGCTCGCTCTCGGTCTTCGTGGGGGCCCGCGAGTTCGTGAACAGGGTGTCCACCGCGGCGGCCACGCGGGGCATGGCGCCCGGCGGATCCACGCGCAGCACGAAAAATCCGGCATCCGTCGAGCGACCGGGTTCCCGCTGCTTCACTTGTTCGTACAGATAGTCCCACTGGAAGAACATCTGCGTTTCGTCCACCGACGGGTCGCGGCCGGTGTAGATGCCGCGCACCACGAACTGCCACGCACCCGGGTAGATGTCGCCCTCCATCGAGACTACGTCCCCGAGCTTAAAGCCGTGCTGCGCGGCGACCTTGCGTCCCAGGACGCAGGCGTTGCGCTCCTTGCGAAACGCCTCGAGCTGGCCGGGCGGCAGGAGAAACTCCGGGTAGAGATCGAAGTACGTGGTCGCGTCCACCGCGAATCGGGGCCAGAAGTTCTTGAAGTCGTTCGGGTCGCCGTATACCCCACCGAACCAATTGGCCCAGGACATAGCGGTCACGCCCGGAACGCGCGCGATCTGCTCGCGATCCGCGAGGGGCACCGCAAAAATGATCGAGACCCGATGGCGGGTGATCATCCGGTTTACCGCGGACGCTTTGACGCCTGCATTCCACGCCGTCACGATCGTGCGGATCAGGCCGAACGCCATCACCGCGGTCGCGATCCCGACGATTGTCAGAATGGTGCGCAACCGATGCCGGAACGCGTTGCGCAGCACGATCTTGAGGATTCTCACTGCAGCTCGCCCTTGTCGAGCTGGCGCACCGTATGCGCGCGCTGGGCGGCGTGCGGGTCGTGCGTCACCATCACGATCGTTTTCTTGAACTCCCGGTTCAGCCGCTCGAGCAGCGTGAGCACCTCTTCGGCTGACTGCCGATCCAAGTCCCCGGTCGGCTCGTCGGCGACGATGATCGTGGGATCGGTAGCGATCGCGCGCGCGATGGCGACCCGCTGCTCTTGCCCCCCCGACAGCTGGCGGGGATAGTGGCGAACCCGGTCGCCCAGGCCGACGAGATTCAGCGCCGTCTCCACGTGCTGCCTACGCTCATCCTTCGAGAGAGGCGTGAGGAGCAGCGGCAGCTCTACGTTCTCGTAGGCGGTGAGTACCGGTATGAGGTTGTAGAACTGAAACACGAACCCGATGTGGCGGGCCCGCCACTTGGCGAGCTCCGATTCGCCCAGCCGCGTGACGTCCGTGCCCCCCACCGTAACGCTGCCCTGGCTTGGGCGGTCGATGCCGGCAATGAGATTGAGAAGTGTGGTCTTGCCCGAGCCTGACGGCCCCATCAACGCGATGAACTCTCCTTCCGGCACGTCGAAGGTGATGTCCTGCAGGACCGGGATCGCTAAACTGTCGCGCCGGTATGACTTCGAGACGCCACGGACCTGAATGATCGGAGTGGTCATGAGTGCCTCTTAGCGTACTTTCACTCTCGAGCCGGGACGCAGTCGCTGGTCCACGCTGTCGACCACCAACGTGCCGGACGCGAGTCCCTGGGAAATCGCCACCGCGCCGCCGAGCCGCCGTCCCAGGATGACCGGGATCTCTCGGGCCCTGCCCTTGTCCACCGTGTAAACCACCGTGCGCCCTCGCCGGTCGGCCACCGCGCTCGCCGGCACCGTGAGGACCGGCTGGGTGTCCGCCGCGGCGTCCGAGCGGCGCGGAAGAAAGTGAGCCTTCGCGCTCATCTCCGGAAGGACCCGAGCGTCGTACGAACGGAAAGCCACCTTCACTTGCACCGTCGCCTTGGTGCGATCGGCGGTCGGCACGATCTTGGCCACGTAGGCCGGATAGCGAACGTCCGGGTACGCATCCAGCACGATCTCGCAGGACTGCCCGACGGTGATGCCCTCAAGACTGGACTCCGACACGTCAGCCTCGACCTCGAGCGAGCGCAGGTCCGCGATCGAGACGACCGCGGCTTTCGAGAACGCGCTGGCGGCGAGCGGGGCGACGACCTCGCCGACGTCGGCGTTCTTGGTGAGGACCGTCCCGTCGAAGGGGGCCCGGATAACCGTGTTCTCGAGCGCCACCTCCGCGATTTGCACCGTCGCCTCAGCCACCGCGATGCCGCTCTTCACCTGAAGGTAGCGTGCTTCCGCGGAATCAACGCTCGAGGCGGTCGCGTAGTTCGAGTCCCGCAGCGCGCGAGTCCGTTGCAGCGATCGTTCCACGTTGTGCAGATCGGCTTGACTCAGCTGAAGATTGGCCTGCGCCTGCGCGAGCTGCGCCCGGACGTCCGAGTCCTCGAGGCGGGCGATCACCTGCCCCGCTCGGACCCGATCCCCTTCGGCTACGCCGAGGTAGACGAGGCGCCCCGTGCCCTTGGACGCGACGGCAGCCTTGCGCTGGGCGACGACGTAGCCGCTCGCCACCAGGACCGCTTCGGCCTGGGCCGGCGAAACGAGCGTGGCCGGCGTGAGCCGTACGTCGATCGTCGGCGCGAGCTTGGCCCGCGCGACCAGAAACGCGACGGCCGCGAGCACAGTCCCGACCGCGCCGAGCGAGATCCCGAGCCGTCGGCCGGAGCCGGCCTCTCGCGAGCTCGAGTCGACTCTGTTGATCCGGAGTGCTGTCAGGTCCGCGTTTTTCGCTTCCACAGGGATGACCCGACAGTGGGGAGGGTGAGCGCCTAGGGTGCCAGACGGGGAGGCTCGTGTCAAGCCTCCAAACCGAAGGGGGCGCCACCATCGGCGCCCCCGGCCCCCTTCCCTCTCTTCAGTGCCTCACTGGACCGCGTTCACCATGTCGAAGATCGGGAGATACATCGCGACGACCATGCCGCCCACAATCACGCCCAGCACGACGATCATGATCGGCTCCATCAGCGAGATGAGCGTGCTGACCGCCGCATCCACCTCTTCGTCGTAGAAGTCCGCGATCTTGGACAGCATCTCGTCCAGGCCGCCGGTCT
>JBGPIJ010000216.1:0-5179 GCA_041484865.1 Gemmatimonadota bacterium | reverse complement strand
TCGCCAGCCGCCGGGTCGAGATTGCGACCTTGCGCGCGATCGGCTTCGGCGGCGCGCCGGTGGTCGTCTCGGTGATGATCGAGGCGCTCCTCCGGGCACTGGTGGGCGGCGCCGCGGGCGGCGCGGCGGCCGGGCTCCTCCTGGCTCCGCTCTCGCTGTGGATGGTGCGACGCGAGGTCCCCATCGGCGTCCGTGACCTGGGCCGCGCGTTGCTGCCCGCGCTCGCCGGGACGGCCTCGATGGCGCTCGGTGTCGGCCTCGCGTCCCGCTTCCTGGCGGCGGTTCCGGTCTCGAGCGCGGCGACTCGCACTGCCGTCCTCGTCCTTGCGGGTAGCCTGAGCTATGTCATCCCGCTCAGCCCGTGGCTCGTCCGGGAGGTGCGGCGCCACGCTCGGGTGCCCGCACCGCCTGCACGGGAGTCAGAAAGTGCGTAACATACTGACCTCGGTTGCACAGTTCAACGGGGCTGTGGCATCCTGTCGGCGGTCTTGAAAGGGCGCGTGCGCGAGCCGGCGTGCTCCGGCACCGCGCGGCGGCCGGGGGGCACATGGACGCGGTCAACGGGGGAAGGGACAAATGGAACGGATCATCATCAAGCATCTGAATGGCGCGCGCGCGAACCAGGAGGAGAGCTTTGCGCTCAACCAGGTCACGGTGCTGACCATCGGCAGGGACCCGTCCTGCAACCTCAAGTTCGATCCCGACTCCGACGACCTGGTGAGCCGGAACCACGCCCGGATCGAGCGCGACGCCGCGGATCCCGGCAGGTTCCGGCTCGTCGACACCAGCAGCACCAACGGTGTGTTCGTCAACAATGCCAAGATCACGGGCGGCGCGAACGTGGTGCACGGCGACGTCGTACGGCTCGGCCCCGACGGCCCGGAATTCCTGTTCAAGCTCGATCCGCCGCCCGCCGACGCGGTGAAGGCCACGCGCGTGGCCGAGCTGGCCCCCGCCGGCAAGCCCACCCGCGAGGCGCCGCTGGCCGCGGCGGTCGCCGGCGCGCAAGACCAGGCGCCGCGCCCGGTCGGCCTGGAGACGGTCGAGCGCATGCTCACCGCGCAAGAGTCGACCTCCAAGAAGCGACTGGTCAACTGGGTCGCCGCCCTGATCGGCGTGGTCGTCCTCGTGGCGGGTGGACTCGTGTGGTATCAGAAGCAGGAGACCGCGAAGCTCGCCGTCCAGCAGGTGGAGGCGGAGAAGAAGGCCGCCGCCGAGAAGGCGAAGCGCGACGCGGATGAGCAGACGAAGTTCGACGCCACGCGCGTGGTTGCCGAATACGGCGGCTCGACCGTCTACATCGAAGCGAGCTGGAAGCTGGTGCACCCCCGCTCGAAGAAGACGGTGCACTTCCAGTACACAGAGATCGAATCCAAAGACGGCAACAAGGCGAAGGTCAAGGTCCCGCTCTACATCCAGTTGCCCGATGGCACGATCGAACCGATGCTGACCCTCAATGATCAGGGCGGATTGAACGTGGTCGTGGGGGGGAGCCACACCGGCAGCGGTTTCGTCGTGACCGACAACGGCTTCATCTTGACCAATCGGCACGTCGCCGCCGCGTGGCTGACCGATAACGCACCCTACCTCAAGATGCCCGGCATCCTGGTCAAGGTCGACCAGCAGTTCAAGGAAGTGAGCCGCGACACGATCAAGGACCCCCGCGAGGTGGGCCGCTGGGTACCGGCGCAAAGCCTGCAAGGGGGGAGGAACCTGGATCTGAAGAACCTGATCGGCGAGATCCAGTACCTCGACGTGACGTTCGCCAAGTCCAAGACCCGCACGCCAGCGCGCATCGTCAAGATCTCCGACGAGGCCGACGTGGCGTTGATCAAGATCGACACCCCCAAGGCGCTCAAGCCCGTGCGGCTGGCGCCGGCGGAGGCGCACGAGGAGCTCAAGCCGGGCGAGGGCGTGGTCGTGCTGGGCTACCCAGGACTTTCGCCGAAGGTGTTCGTTCGTACCGAGTCGCAGGATCCGTTCGTCAACACCGCCATCGAGATGGTCGTGCCCGACAACACCGTGTCGATCGGTGCGATCGGCCGCCTGATCCGCGGCAGCCAGACGCCCGTCGGCGGGACGAAGTTCGACTACCGCAGCGAGTTCAAGGACATGTACCAGCTCACGATCAACTCGACCGGTGCCGGCAACAGTGGCGGTCCGACCTTCGACGCGAAGGGGCGCGTGATCGGCATCTATTCGGCCGGCTCGCCCGAGATCTCGTTCGCGGCGCCGATCAAGTACGGTCTCGATCTCCTGGATATCAAGCAGGTGATCAGGTAACCGCGCATGCGCCGCGGCGTGGAGCGTGGCGGGTGGCCGGGCTCTCCGGACTGACGATCGGGGAATACCGCCTCGTCGAGTTCCTCGGCGCCGGTGGAATGGGCGAGGTCTATCGGGCCGAGCACGTCAAGATCGGGCGGGTCGTCGCGATCAAGATCCTGACGCAGGCCGACCCGCGCGCCGGTCTGACGGCGCGCTTCCTCAACGAGGCGCGCATCCAGGCCGGGGTGCACCATCCCCACATCGTCGGCCTCTACGACTTCGTGGAGCACGCCGGCCGCCCGTGCATCATCATGGAGTACGTCGACGGCGACATGCTCGACCGCCGTCTCGAGCGCTCGAAGGGGATGCGGTTGGCGGAGGCCCTGCCGCGGTTCCGCGAGATCGTCGAGGCGGTGGCGCATCTGCACAAGCACCGGATCGTGCACCGCGACATCAAGTCCAGCAACATCAAGATCGACAGGGCCGGCTCGGTCAAGCTGCTCGATTTCGGCATCGCACGGGATACGCATTCCGGCAAGATCACCGCCGCCGGCTCCTATGTCGGGACGATGCATTACTCGGCCCCCGAAGTCCTCTCGGGCGCCCAGGCCGACTTCCGGTCCGATGTCTGGGCGCTGGGGGTGCTCGGCTACGAAATGCTGTGCGGGCGCATGCCCTTCGAGGCGGACACCGTCGGCGGTTTCTTGAGGGTCGTCGCCCGCCCGTCCTACGACCGGCCGTCGACGATCAACGCGTCGTGCACCGTGCCGTTCGAGCGCATCATCGACCGGTGCCTCGAGCCGCAACCGGCTTCACGCTACGCGTCGGCGGGCGCGTTGCTCGAGGCGATCGTGACGCTCGACAGCGCCGACGCCCGCGCGTCGTGGCGGGCACGGCTGCCGCGCGTGGCGTGGCCCGCCGTCGTGCGGGCGTACTGGCCGATCATGGTTGCCGGGACCCTGGGCCTGACGCTCGCGGTCTGGCTCGCCTGGCCCTCGGATCCCATCCCGGCTCGACGCGGCGGCGCGGGTGAAGCGATCACGGGCGGGAGCGCGGCGGCGCCGGACAAGCGGGAGCCCGTCTCGCCCGGCGCCGCGGTGCCGCCCGGGGCGTCGCTGCGCATCGTCAGCATCAACCCGATGGTCGTCGACAAGGCCGAGATCTTGGAGTATGGTCGCGTCATCGGCCACACCCCGTTCCAGCAACAATTGCCCCTGGGCCGCTCGTACGCGTGGACATTGCGGGCTGAGGGCTACGAGGACACGCCGATCCCGTTCACCGTGAATGAGACCGAGAATGTTTACTATCCCCTTCTTAAGCCGAAAGAGCGCACACGCTAAGGCCCCGGCGCCGCGCTCCAATTCCTTCGTCGTGGAGGCCTGCGCGCTCACCGACGTGGGCTGCGTCCGCAAGGAGAATCAGGACAGCGTGCTGCTCGTCAACCCCCCGCTGGGGCAGCCGCGCTCGGAGCTCGGTGTGCTCGCCATCGTCGCCGATGGCATGGGGGGTCACAACGCGGGCGGCGCGGCGAGCCAGCTCGCCGTGGAGACCATCAGCGCCTACTACTACGAGCATGGCATCGAGGATCCGCTGGTGGTGCTCGCCGGTTCCGCGGCGCGCGCCAACACCGAGGTATTCGAGACGGCGAAGACCGATCCGGCGCTCCTGGGCATGGGCACCACGCTGACGGTCATCTTGTTGCGCGAGAATCGGGCGTACGTCGCGCATGTCGGTGACAGCCGCGCGTATCGTATCCGTGCGGACGGCATCCGGCAGATCACCGAGGACCACACGGTGGTCGCGGAGCTCGCGCGCCGGGGCGTCATCGCCGCGGACGAGGTCGAGAGGCACCCGGACAAGAACCTCATCACCCGCGCGGTGGGCACCAAGCCCCAGGTGGCGGTGTACACCGCGGCGGAGACCGACGCGGTCGCCCCCGGCGACGTGTTCGTGCTGTGCTCCGACGGCCTGCACGATCTGGTGAGCACGGAGGAGATTCGCGCGACCGTGACGATGGTCGATCCCTATCACGCGTGCCGGCACCTCATCGAGCTTGCCCGCCAGCGCTCCGGCCACGACAACATCTCGGTGTGCGTCCTCGCGGCCCGCGAGACCGGGGGAGGCACAGGGGCGGCGGCCACCCGTCTCGCGGCCTCGCCGCCGACCCGCAGGTTCGGGGAAGGGACGTCCTGATGCCAATCCAGATCGGCGTCTACCAAGCGCTCGAAAAGATCGGCGAGGGCGGCATGGGCCAGGTCTACCGCGGCCTGGACACGATGCTCGAGCGTGAAGTCGCGATCAAGCAGCTGCGCGCGGAGCTCGCCGGCCGCAGCGACGTCGTCGGCCGCTTCCGTACCGAGGCGATCGCGCTCGGCAAGCTCAATCACCCCAACATCGTCACCCTGTACAGCTTCCTGCGCCAGGACGACGCGTTCTACATGGTACTCGAGTTCGTCCGCGGCGAGACGCTCGACGCGATGATCCGCCGCCGCGGCGCGCTGCCGTGGCAGGAGGCCGTCACGCTCACGATACAGGCGCTGCGCGGACTCGAGCACGCCCATCAGATGCACGTGATCCATCGCGACCTCAAGCCGGCCAACGCGATTCTCACGCCCGGTGGGGTCCTCAAGTTGATGGACTTCGGCATCGCCCGCATTCTCGACACCGCGCGCATGACGCGCGTGGGGCACCTGATCGGCACCCTCGAATACATGGCGCCGGAGCAGGTGCAGGGAGGCGACGGCGATGCCCGATCCGACCTCTATTCGCTGGGCATCGTCCTCTACGAGCTCCTGGCCGGCCGGGTGCCCTTCGAGCGCGCGACCGACTACGAACTGATCAAGGCGCAGATCGAGGCGCCCACCCCGCCGCTCAAGACCTTCGGGGTCGTCGTTCCCGCGGCGGTGGAGAAGGT
>JBGPIJ010000215.1:0-5240 GCA_041484865.1 Gemmatimonadota bacterium | reverse complement strand
GGGGCTTGTCTACGTCTTCATCGTCATGCAGGTCCTGGGCTCCTTGGGGGGCGGCAACGTTGTTCTCGCCGTGCTCGTCGGCGTGATCGCGTTCCTGATGGTGGTTCAATCGAAGATTGCCGCGCTGTCCTTCATCCCCGGAGCGTTCATCGGCGCGGCGGTCACCGTGGGCAGTGGGCCCAAGGATATCAAGGGCTACGTCATGACCGCGGTGTCGCTCGTGATCGGTGCTCTCCTGGGTTATGTGTCGGAGGCGGTGGCGGGGGCGATCGCGAAGAAAGCCTAGTATCCTACCGCTGATCTTCACGGTGTCGGCGTGCCCCCGCTCGGCCACCATGCCGGGAGCAAACTTGTTATGACGGATCCTGTTCACGTTCAAGCATCCTTGGAGCTCACGGCCCGAGTTCCGCAAGCGGTATTTCGCGGAGCTCGATGCCAACCCGGCGGGCGTCGCTGAGCTCCGGGCGCAACTCGGCCGCGGCACCGTCACGCTCCTGTTCGGCTCCAAGGAGACGCAGCTCAACAATGCCGCCGCTCTGCGCGAGTACCTCGAGTCTCGCTCTTAGGTGAACAGCCGGGAGCATAGGTAGCACTTAGACCCGGCACATGGGTAACAGTCCCGGGCGGGGGCGCTGCAGGCGATTCGGTTGTGCGCGCTGATGATCACGCGGTGCTGCTCATGAAACCGGCCGAGCAGCACGGGGCCAAAGTGCAGGGCCCAGATCCCATCTGCCACTTCCTCGAAGCCGACGTACTCGCCGCACGACACGTGGCTGCAGTTCACCCAGCCGCCGTGCCACCGGATCCCGCCGTTCGCAGATGCCGCAAGCGGCTCGACCGCTTTCTCCGTGATGGCCTGCCGGGCCCCGACCGATTCGGTCGCCTCTTGACAGGCGACGCCGTCTACTCAACATTCTATCGTTCATTAGAACATTAGAGGCCTATGCCTGCCGACCCTGTCCACCGCCGCTTTAAGGACGCGCTGTACGCCCAGTTTGCCCGCATCGGGCACGCGGTCTCTACACCCAAACGCATCGAGCTGCTCGACCTCCTCGGCCAGGCCGAGCGCACGGTCGCCGACGTCGCGCACCAAACCGCGATGCCGATCAAGAATACCAGCGCGCACCTGCGCGTCCTCCGCGCCTCGGGGCTCGTCGAGACGCGCAAGGACGGCCCGCGCGTCTTCTACCGCCTGGCGGACGCGCAGGTGCACGAGTTCGTCCGGCAACTCCAGGCACTCGCGCACACACGGCTGGCCGACGTCGAGCGCGTCACGCAGCTCTACCTCGACGGGCGAGACGAGTTGGAGCCCGTCACGGCGCGCGAGCTCGAGCGGCGCATGCGAGCTGGCGACGTGACGGTCATCGACGTTCGGCCGCGCGAAGAGTACGAGGCGGGGCACATCCCGGGCGCGCTGTCCGTGCCGGTCGAGCAACTCAAACGCCGCCGCTTCGCACCGCCGCTATCGCGTCAGTTGGTCGCGTACTGCCGCGGGCGATACTGCGTGTACGCTGTGGAAGCCGTCAGGCTGCTGCGCAAGCGTGGCTATCGCGCGCGGCGTCTGGTGGATGGTCTCCCCGGGTGGCGGCAGGGGGGACGGCACGTCGCCGTCGGCGCCTGAGCCACCTATCTCTCGAAGACCGAGCCATGATCCTGCGCCAGGCACTGCACACCAGTCCCGTCATCGCCGCGTCGTATGTCTTCGGATGCGGCAGCAAGCACGCCTGCTGCGTCGTCGATCCCGTCGCGGAGCCGCAATTCTATCTCGATGCCGCGGCTGCACTGGGAATGCAGATCCGTCATGTGATCGAGACGCACGTGCATGCCGACCACGTGTCCACGGGCCGCGCGCTGGCACACGCCGCAAGCGGCGCCTACGTACTCCACGAAACCGTCGACGCGAGCTTCTCCTTCGAGCGCGTGCGCGACGGCGACCGCTTGGAGCTCGGCAACACGATCGTCGAGATCATGCATCTTCCTGGTCATACGCCCGAGCACATCGGTCTCCTCGTCGCGGATCGCGCCCGCACGTCGGAGCCGTGGTTTGTCGTGACCGGACACACGCTCCTGGTTGGCGACATGGGACGTACTGAGCTCGCGTCGTCCGCGGAAGTGGGTGCGCGTGCTCTCTTCGAGAGCGCGCAACGGCTGCGGCGGCTCCCCGATCATATCGAGGTGCTCCCAGGCGCGTTCGCCGGCTCCGTCTGCGGGCGCGGCTTGAGCGGTAAGACGATGTCGACGATCGGCTTCGAGCGCCGCTTCAACAACGCCTTTGCGATCGAGCACCGGCAAGCATTCATCGACGTGATGCTCCGCGAAATTCCACCGCCGCCTCCCCATGCCGCGGCGAATCGCGCGCTGAACCTCGGCAAGGAGCTCGCGGCCGCGTGACGTCGCGCGCCACGCGTGACGCAGTCGGCGCGGCGACGCCCTTCGCGCCGCCTGTCCGCGACACGCGCGACCTGCAGCTCGGACTCGCCGCGAACTGGCGACAGTTCACGCTGCTCCTGGTCGTGAACGCGTTCGTCGGCGCGATGGTTGGCCTTGAGCGGGTGGTACTGCCGCTCGTCGCCAAAAGCGACTTCGGCATCGCTTCCGCTACGGCGGCGCTCTCTTTTATCGCCACGTTCGGCCTGACGAAGGCGCTCACCAATCTCGCCGCAGGGTGGCTCGTCGACCGCGGGGGCAGGCGATCGACGCTGGTGATCGGCTGGCTGCTCGCGCTACCCGTTCCGCTCGTCATTCTCTGGGCACCGAGTTGGTGGTGGATTGTCGGCGCGAACGCATTGCTCGGCGTCAATCAGGGGCTCGCGTGGTCCACCACGGTGATCATGAAGATTGATCTGGTTGGGCCGCGGCGGCGCGGTCTTGCGATGGGACTGAACGAATGCGCCGGCTATGTCGCGGTGGCGCTGGCGGCGCTCGCCAGCGGGGCCGTCGCGGCCCACGACGGACTGCGCGCCGGGCCGGCGTATCTCGGCCTCGCCATCGCGATCTCCGGACTCCTGCTGTCGGTGTTCTTCGTGCGCGAGACGTCCGGGCACGCGGCGCTGGAAGAGGTGCACTATCCAAGTCCCGCGCTCGATGCACAGCGGCCGACACTCACACGCTTGCTCGGTCGTTCCCTGTGGTCGCACCGTGGTCTGTTCAGCGTGAGTCAGGCCGGCTTGGTGAACAACCTCAACGACGGACTCGCGTGGGGCGTCTTTCCGCTGCTGTTCGTGGCCGCGGGCCTTTCGTTGCGCGAGTCGAGCGCGATGGCCGTTGTCTATCCGGCGGTGTGGGGCATCTGCCAGCTGTGGACAGGCGCGCTCAGCGACCGCTGGGGACGCAAGTGGCTCATCGTCGTGGGAATGGGGGTGCAGGGGATCGCGCTCGTCAGCATCGCGGTGACGCGCGGGCTCGTCGCGTGGAGCATCGCGCTCGTCGCGCTCGGCGTCGGCACCGCGCTGGTGTATCCGACGTTGCTGGCAGCGGTGGGTGACATCGCGCGTCCGTCGTGGCGCGGAGCCGCCATCGGGGTGTATCGGTTCTGGCGAGACCTCGGCTATGTCGTCGGCGCACTACTCGCCGGCACGATTGCTGACGCGTTCGGTATCGCCGCCGCAATAGGCGCGGTAGGCGCGATGACCGTAGCGTCCGGACTACTCGTCGCCGTGCGATTCACTGAAACTCGTGCCGTAGGGGGCATTGAATGCTCACGTGGCTGAGCGGACCATGGCCCTGGTACATCGCGGGGCCGCTGATCGGATTGTTCGTGCCGGTGCTGCTCCTGATCGGCAACAAGCAGCTCGGTGTCGCGAGCAGTCTCCGTGCGATGTGTGCCGCCCTCGCTCTCGGCAACATCGAATTCTTCGACTACGACTGGAAGAGGACGTCGGCTTGGACCCTCGCATTCGTCGCGGGACTCCTCCTTGGTGGCGCCATCGCGGCGACGCTGCTCGGCGTCACGTCCCCGGCGATCTCACCGCACACGCGCGACGCCTTGGCCGGGCTGGGACTAGGTAGCCAGGTGTCTGGCCTCGCGCCCACGGCACTGTTCAGCTGGAAGGCGCTCCTCACCGTGCGCGGCGCGACGTGCATCGTGGGCGGCGGATTCCTTGTGGGCTTTGGCGCGACGTACGCCGGCGGGTGCACCTCCGGACACGGGATCACCGGACTCGCGTCGCTGCAGCTGGCGTCGCTGATCGCGATACTCGCGATGTTCGCCGGGGGGCTGCTGGCGACATTCGCGCTCATGCCGCTGCTCTTCTGAGGAGCGCGACGATGACCACGACACGACACCCGAGCGCGCAACAACTGACGCCCGCGTCGGCGCCGGAAGTGCGACGGTCTGAGCCAGCGCTCCGCGGCCTCGTGCCGTACGCGATCGCGGGGATGGCGCTCGGCATCATCCTCGTGAAGGCGGAGGTCGTCTCCTGGTATCGCATTCAGGAGATGTTCCGCTTCCAGTCATTCCACATGTACGGCGTGCTCGGCTCGGCCTTCTTGACCGCGCTGATGTCGATACAGCTCCTGACGCGCATCGGCGCGCGTGGGCGGACCGGCGAGCGCATCGCGCTTCCACCCAAGGTGCTGGGGAAGGGATTCCGGTACTGGATCGGCGGCTCGATCTTCGGGGTCGGCTGGGCGCTCAGCGGTGCGTGTCCCGGTCCGCTGTTCGCGCTCGTGGGGAGCGGCCTGACGGTGTACGTGGCGACCGGCATCGCCGCACTCCTGGGCACGTGGACGTACGGCTACCTGCGCCCGAGATTGCCACACTAGGAACGGGGCGCGGCGACGGCTGAGCTTTGCGTCGCCCTGCTTCGCGCCAGCGATGTTCGCGATGTGAATGCAGACCTAGTCCGGGCGACCCTCAGTCTAGTGGACGGTGTTGAGGGTGGGCGTGCCGTGAATGAGGACGACCAACGCGCGACCCCTGAGTCTTCTCGGGGTCGCGCGCTGTGAGTCTTGCGGTGAGTTTCTCACGACAGTGCGGTTGATCTTCGGGCCTCTGCTACGACACCGAGGAGCGCCTCCGCGTCCACCTGCTGGTAGGAGTTCTTGAGCGAGCGCGGATCACGTCAGCCGCCCGCAGCCTTGGCGATCTTGGGTATGTATTCGCATTTCACCTACCAGTGGATGAGTCCGCCTAACGACCTGCGCATCAGCTGCGAGGGCGCTGCCAGAGCCAGCGCGCCCTCGTCAGCTGCATGCGCTGGTTAGGCGTCAAGCTCCCGTGCAGCCTGGCGCCGGGGTGG
>JBGPIJ010000214.1:0-5270 GCA_041484865.1 Gemmatimonadota bacterium | reverse complement strand
TCGTGTCGCGGTTCGCGGACCTGGTGGGACTCGATGGCCTCGACCCGCCGCGGCGGGTCGAAGTCGCGCCGTACGTCACCAGCAAGAGCGAATACCCGCCGTTCGTAGCGGGCGACCCGTTCCACGTCGGCGCCCGCTCCACGCCCGGGGCGGGCGGGGACCTCAAGGTCGGGATCGGCGGCAATCTCACCCTCTCCGGCACCATCAACCCCGACTTCGGCCAGGTGGAGCTCGACCCCGCCGTCGTCAACCTCAGCGACGTCGAGACGTTCTTCCAGGAGAAGCGGCCGTTCTTCGTCGAAGGCTCGTCGATCTTCGACTTCGGCCACGGCGGCGCGCGGAACTACTGGGGCTTCAACTGGTCCGACCCGCAATTCTTCTACAGCCGTCGCATCGGGCGCCCGCCGCAGGGCGACATCCCCACCGGCACGAACGGCGATTCCAGCTTCTCAGACGTGCCCGCGGGCGCCCACGTGCTCGGGGCCCTGAAGCTCTCCGGCAAGGCGGGATCGAGCTGGAACGTCGGCACGCTCGCGGGCGCCACGGCGCGCGAGGTGGCGCGGCTCGACACATCAGGCGTCCGCTTCGACAAGGAAGTCGAGCCGCGGAGCTACTACGGAGTCTTCCGGGCGCAGAAGGAGTTTCCCGAAGGGCGGCACGGGTTCGGCATGATCTCGACGGTGACGGCCCGGTCGCTCGGTAGCGCTCCGTTGAGCGATGAGGTGAGCGCGAGCGCCGCCGTGACGGGCGTCGACGGCTGGAGCTTTCTCGACAAGGGGAAGGAATGGGTGCTCGCCGGCTGGCTCGGGCTCTCACGGATTGCGGGTTCGAGCGCCAGCATCACCGCGCTGCAGGAAAACGCCCGTCACTACCTCCAGCGTCCCGACGCGCGGCACATGCATCTCGACTCACTGGCCACGTCGCTCACCGGCTGGTCGGGCCGAGTGTACCTGACCAAGCAGAAAGGGGACTGGTTTGCGAACAACGCAATCGGCGCGATCGCGCCGCAATTCGACGTGAACGCGCTCGGATTCCAGTCCCGGAGCGGCCTGATCAACATGCATTCCGGCGCCGGCCGGGACTGGACCCGGCCGGGGAGGGTGTTGCGGTTCGCCGAGCTGGGCGCGGCGGTGTTCGGGAGCTGGGACTGGGACGGCGACGTGATCTCGAGCGGTGTCTTCCACTTCGGCAACGTGCAGTTCCTCAACTACTACGCGATGAGCTGGGACCTCTCCTACAACCCGCAAACGGTCAATGACCGCCTGACCCGCGGCGGCCCGCTGACGCTCCGGCCCGGCAGCGTTCAGATGGATCTGAGCGCCACGTCGGATGCGCGCAGGGCCTGGATTCTGGGCGTGCAAGCGGGCACGTCTCAATCCCGCGGCGGCACTAACACCTCCGCTGGTGTGAGCGTCGCGTGGCGGCCACTCGCGAACCTGTCGCTCAGCGTGCAACCGACCATCCTGTGGAACGCCGACCCGGCTCAGTACATCGACACGTTCACCGACAGCCTCGCGACCGTCACCTACGGGCATCGTTATGTGTTCGGCGACCTGCGGCAGACCCAGGTCTCCGCGGCGTTGCGGCTCGACTGGACGTTCACGCCGCGCCTCAGTCTGCAGCTCTATGCGCAGCCGCTCGTCTCCGCCCTGGGGTATGGGTCGTTCAAGGAGCTCGCGCGACCGCGCAGCTACGACTTCAGCATCTACGGCAGGGATGTGGGCGGCATCAGTCGCGACTCGAGCGGTCGCTATCACGTGCAGGCGAGTGCCGCTGCCGGTGACACGCTGAGCTTCAACGATCCGGCGTCTAATCTGCGCTCGCTGCGTGGCAACGCGGTCCTGCGGTGGGAATTCTCGCCCGGGTCCGCACTCTTCGTGGTCTGGACCCAGACGCGATCGGCCACCGAGACGAGCGGTGATTTCGACCTGGGCCGCTCGCTCGATCGACTCGTCACCGCTCCCGCGGACAACATCTTCCTGGTGAAGGTGACGTACTGGTGGAATCCGCGGTGAGAAGACGTGCGTGGTGCGTGGGAAACCGATAGGATAGGGATCACCTTTCAGGCGTGGGCCGATGCTCAACGTTCCGAAGGTTCTGTACTGGGCGTTGTTCGCGGGAGCGACGCTTGGCGCTGCGGTGCTTGCCATCCTCCGTGCGACGACGACGCCTCCCGCGTTCGCAGTACCGGTGAACGTGCTTCGCTACGTCATTCTGGCGCTCGCGGTGGGGGTCTTGTTCGCCGTACAGGTCGTCCGGGGGCGAATCCCCGCGCGGGAGCCGGGCCTCGATGCCGCGCGATGGTGGCGTGGCGCCTTCGGTCTCGCGATCGCCACTTGGGGGCTGGCGGAGTCGCTCATCCTGATCGGGGCGCTGTTTTACTATTTCAGCGGGGATGCGCTACCGGTTGGGGCGGCGGCCTTGGGCCTTGTGCTCATGGTGCTTGCGGCGCCCGATCGGCTGGCGGGCGAGTGAGCTAGAGCCCCTCCGTGGGCGGCCTGGGGGGCGCCGGTACGAAATGATTCAGGGGGCCATGGCCCCCCGTCCGGCCCAGCTCCGGCGCGGCCGCGATCGCGCGCCGCACATAGTCCACCGCGTTCTCCACCGCCTCGACCAGCGGCCGGCCGTGCGCGAGTCCGGCGGCTAGGGCGGCCGAGAGGGTGCATCCGGTTCCATGCGTCGACGTGGTGTGCACGCGCGGATGCGCGAAGCGGTGCACCGCCCCGTCGGCGACCAACACATCGACGATCGAATCGCCCGCCAGGTGGCCGCCCGTCACCAACGCGGCCCGGGCGCCGCGCGTGACCAGAGCCTGTGCCGCGCCCACCATATCCTCGACGCTACGGACCGCACGCCCGACGAGTATCGCGGCTTCCTCGAGATTTGGAGTGACAACCGTGGCGAGGGGCACGAGCCGCCGGGCGAGGAGGCCCACCGCTTGGGGGAGCAGCAGCCGGTCGCCTGAGGTCGCGACCATGACGGGGTCGAGCACGTAGTTCGGGAACCGGTGCCGCACGATCGCAGCCGCGAGGGCCTCGACGATCTCACCCGACGCGAGCATGCCGCTCTTCACGGCGTCGGGCGGCAGATCGAGGGCCACCGCGTCGAGCTGACGGACGACCAGCTCCAGGGGCACGGCTTCCCAGGCGAGGACGGCGCGGGTGTTCTGGGCCGTGACGGCCGTGACGACGCTCGTGCCGAAGACGCCGAACTGGTGGAACGTCTTCAGGTCGGCCTGGAGCCCGGCGCCGCCGCCCGAATCGGAGCCGGCCACGGTCAGGGCCAGCTTCACGGGCGCGGGCGCGCTTGGCAAACGCCCCCGGGTCGGCGACGTTTAAGGGGGCGCACTCCAACCGTTCGCCGGCCGAACGCCACGAGGGGACTCATCACCACTAATCTGCAGTCGACACTTCGCGATCTCCAACGGCGCAAGGCGCGCGGGCGCCGGGGTCTCGCGCTCGTGGAGGGGGTCCGTCTGGTGGAAGAGGCGCTCGGGGCCGGCCTCAAGTTCCGCGGTGCCCTGGTCTCGGCCGAGCTCGAGCGGACCGCCCGCGGCACCGATTTGCGGGCCGAGCTCGAACGCCACGCGGTAGTGGTGGAGGAAGTGTCGGCAAAAACGCTCGGCCAGCTGGCCGACACCGACACGTCGCAGGGCATCATCGCGGTGATCGAGCCGAAGAAGTGGACTGCAGACGAGCTTCCGATCGGCACGCGCGGCGTCATTCTCGTGATCGACGGCGTGCAGGATCCGGGGAATGTCGGCACGCTGATTCGCACCGCGCATGCCCTGGGCGCCGCAGGAACCCTGGCGCTGCGCGGCACGGCCGACATCGTGAGCCCCAAGACGCTGCGCGCCGCGATGGGTGCCACCTTCCGCCACCCCGTGCTCGTGCTCGACGACGCGGCATTCATCGCGTGGGCGCGCAAGTACCACGTGACGTTGTGGGCGGCCGCCGCCGACGGCACGCCGCTGCACAGCGCCCTCGGCGCCACGGTCGGTGGGAAGCGGGAGACGGGCGATGCGCGAGGGCCCATCGCGGTGATCGTGGGCAACGAGGGCGCGGGGATTCGGCCGCAGCTGAATGCGTTGTCCACGACGCGCGTCGCGATTCCGCTTGCGCCGGGCGCCGAATCGCTCAACGTCGCCGTGGCCGCGGGGATTCTGTTGTACGAGGTCCTGCGTGGGCGCTGAAGTCCCGGCGCTGATCGGCGCGGGACTCCTCGGCCTCTGCTTCGGAAGCTTTCTCAACGTTTGCATCGTCCGCCTGCCTCACGAGGAGCCGAAGGCGCGCTCCCTGGTGTCGCCGCCATCGACCTGCCCGAAGTGCGGGAAGCTCATCGCGTGGCACGACAACATCCCCGTGTTCTCGTGGCTCTTCCTGAAGGGAAAGTGCCGGCACTGCCGCAATCCCATCTCCGTTCAATATCCCATCATCGAAGCGGCTGTGGCCCTGATCTGGATCGCCGCCGTCCTCTGGTATGGTGCCACGCTCGACGCGGTCACCGCCGGCGTGCTCGGCACGGTGCTGCTCGGTATCGCGGTGATCGACGCGCGCCACCAGGTCATTCCCGATGAGCTGAACTTCGGCGGCCTGGCGCTCGGCCTCGCGCTCTCGCTGCGGGGCGGCGCGGCGGGCTTCCTGCACTCCGTCCTCGGAGCCGCGGTTGGTCTCAGCGTGTTGTGGGCGGTCCGCATCGCGGGGGCCTGGGTATTCAAGGAGGAGGCCATGGGGATGGGGGATGTGTACATGATGGCCATGGTCGGCAGCTTCGTCGGATGGAAGAACGTGCTTCTGACGGTCTTCGCGGGAGCACTGTTCGGCACGGCGATCTACCTGCCGCTGCTGCTCTCGCGGCGCAGGCGGATCGTGCCGTTCGGCGTGTATCTGGCGATGGGCGCGGCGGTGACGTTCGTCGCCGGGGACGCGATTATCCAGTGGTACCTCCAGTTCCTGCGAGGCAGTTGACGCGGTGCCGAACCCGTTGATCGACCGGTTCGAGTCCGGCGGCGTGCTCGACCGGGTGGGCGTGGATCTCATCCGGCAGGCGCGCCGCGGTGATCTCGAGCCGGTCCGCTGCCGCGACGCCGAGATCGCCCGCGTCATCGACATCCTGCTGCGCCAGGGGAAGAACAACCCCGCGCTGATCGGCAAGGCCGGCGTGGGGAAGACCGCGATCGTCGAGGGGCTCGCGCAGCGCATCGCGGCTGCCGCCGTGCCGCCTGCCCTGAAGGACGCCCGCATCGTCGCCCTCGATCACGTGGCCCTGCT
>JBGPIJ010000213.1:0-5301 GCA_041484865.1 Gemmatimonadota bacterium | reverse complement strand
GTTCCGACCCTCGGCGGCCGCGAGCGCCTCCTCGAGATCGGGGAGCGGCACCGGGTGGCGGAGCTGGATGCGCACGTTGAGCCGGGTGTTGTCGTGCGTGGTCTTGTAGTCGGGGCCGGGGAAGAACGAGATCACCATGTCGGCCTTCTCGCGCTGCGGCATGACGTACGTCTCGGAGTCATGACGCCGATGCTCGAGCTGCTTCAGCACCTCGGCGCGCGTGTAACCGCGCTTTGAGGTGTCGCGCTTCACCTTCCACTCGATCCGCAGCTCGGGATCGGGATCCAGGAACACCGACACGTCCCAGAGGCGCCGCAGCTCGGGGGTGAACAGGCCGTGCAGCCCGTGCATCATCACCACCGACTTGGGGCGGATGAACTCAGGCTTGCCGAAGGTGCCGTCGGTGTGATCGTAGACCGGCTTGAAGATCATCTCGCCCCGGCGCAGCAGCGCGACGTGCTGGGCCATCAGGTCGAGGTGATTGCACTCGGGATCCAGGGCGGTGACCTTCTTCGCCGCCCGTCCCACCCGGTCGAGCGAGTGGTAATCGTCGAGGCAGATGTCCGTCACCCGCTCTTCGCCGAGGATCGCGACGCAGCCGTTCGTGAGCGTGGATTTGCCGGCGCCGGAATCACCGACGAGGCATAGCATGATGGGGCGTCCCGCGCGAAATGGCATGGCTTCCCTCCCGTTGCTCCCGGCCCGCGCGACTTCGTGAAATAATTCACAAGTATGATGTCCCGCTGCGATACGCTCTGCCACGGCTATTCAGGTTAACTCAAATGGGTGGGGAGGAGAACGGCTGCGATCGAGCGCTCGGCGGTTCAGCGGTCCGGGGGCTGCGATGGGTTCGGCTCCCTTACTAGCCGCGCGTCTCCCCGCGCGCTACTCTTGCAATAGCGACGCACGGGTCAACCCACGGCAGTGGCTCTCGCCGGACGGCGGAATCGTCAGCGGGCCCACCCATTTTTACAGGTGCGGCTCCATCCGGCGGGGGGTTGCGTGCGCGGTCGGCTCTGCGATATCCTATAGAACGCTTGTGAAAGAATTCACATACTCGGAGGCCTTACCATGGCGGGTGGTAACAGCAAGAGCAAGGGCAAAGGCCGTTGGGCGGCAGGCGTCACTCCGTACGCCGAAATGGGCTATTACAAGCCCGATTACGAGCCAGCGGCGAGCGACATCCTGTGCGCCTTTCGCCTCGTCCCCCAAGAGGGGGTTGAGCCCATCGAAGCAAGCGCCGCCGTCGCCGGCGAGTCGTCCACGGCGACTTGGACGGTCGTGTGGACCGACCGGCTGACCGCCTACGAGAACTATCAGGCCAAGTGCTACCGGGTCGATCCGGTGCCGGGTACGGATCAGTACATCGCCTACATCGCCTACAAGATCGATCTGTTCGAGGAAGGCTCGATCGCGAACCTCACCTCCTCGATCATCGGGAACGTGTTCGGCTTCAAGGCGCTGAAGTCGCTCCGGCTCGAGGACATGCGAATCCCGCCCCATTACGTGAAGACGTTCCACGGGCCGCCGCACGGCGTCATCATGGAGCGCGAGTATCTGAACAAGTACGGCCGGCCGCTGCTCGGCGCCACGGTGAAGCCCAAGCTCGGGCTCTCGGCGCGCAACTACGGCCGCGTCGTGTACGAGGCGCTGCGCGGTGGGCTCGACTTCACCAAGGACGACGAGAACATCAATAGCCAGCCGTTCATGCGCTGGCGCGACCGCTTCCTCTTCAGTATGGAGGGCGTCTCGCGCGCGATGGCCGAGAGCGGGGAAATCAAGGGCCACTACATGAACGTGACCGCCGGCACGATGGAGGAGATGTACGAGCGCGCCGAGTTCGCCAAGCAGATCGGCAGCGTGATCTGCATGATCGACCTGACGATCGGCTACACCGCGATCCAGTCGATGTCGAAGTGGGCGCGCGCCAACGGACTGATCCTGCACCTGCACCGCGCGGGGCACGGCACTTACACGCGCCAGAAGACGCACGGGGTGAGCTTCCGCGTGATCGCGAAGTGGATGCGGCTCGCGGGCGTGGACCACATCCACGCGGGCACCGTGGTCGGCAAGCTCGAGGGCGATCCCAGCGCGATCCGCGGCTTCTACCGCACGCTGTTGTGCGACCAGACCAAGGCCGACCCGTCGATCGGTCTCTACTTCGAGCAGGACTGGCACTCGATGCCGGCCACGATGCCCGTCGCCTCGGGCGGCATTCACGCCGGCCAGATGCATCAGCTGCTGCATTATCTCGGTGAGGACGTCGTGCTCCAGTTCGGCGGCGGTACGATCGGCCATCCCGACGGCATCGCCGAAGGAGCGGCCGCCAACCGCATCGCGGTCGAGGCGATGGTGCAGGCCCGCAACGAAGGGCGCGATTACCTGAACGAGGGACCGGACATCCTGGCGCGCGCGGCGAAGTGGTCGCCGAGCCTGCACAAGGCCCTCGAGATCTGGAAGGATATCACTTTCAACTTTGAGTCGACCGACGTGCCCGACGGCGTCGTGACCGTGACCGTCTGAGCGAGGAGAGCCACGATGCGCGTCACCCAGGGTGCATTCTCGTACCTGCCGGATCTGACCGATGAACAGATCAAGGCGCAGATCCAGTATTGCCTCGACAACGATTGGGCGATCTCGATCGAGCACACCGACGACCCGCACCCGCGCAATGTCTACTGGGACATGTGGGCGTTGCCGATGTTCGACCTGAAGGATCCGGCGGCCATCATGCTCGAGCTCAACGCGTGCCGCAAGACGTTCCCCAATCGCTATATCAAGGTGAACGGCTACGATCGCCGCTACACGAAGCAGACCGTGGCGCTGGACTTCATCGTCAATCGGCCCGCGGTAGAGCCGGGCTTCCGGCTCGACCGTCAGGAAGGTGAGGACCGGCAGGTTCGCTACACGCTGCATTCGTACGCCACGGAGCGGCCGTCCGGGAAACGCTACAGCGACTGATGCGGGAAGTCACGGCGAGCGGCCCCCCCGTCCCGGTCACGGCGGCGCCCGCGGCTCCGGCAGGTCCTCCCGAGATCGTCGATCTCGACGCGGCGTATCGCGGCTCGAACATCCAGCGGGTGCTGGACGATCTCGAGCGGGAGCTGATCGGCCTCAGCACGATCAAGACCCGGATCCGGGAAATTGCCTCCCTGCTGCTCATCGCGCGGCTCCGGGAAGAGCAGGGGCTGGCGACCGAGAAGCCGACGCTGCACATGTCCTTCACCGGCCGGCCGGGGACGGGCAAGACCACCGTCGCGCTCCAGATGGCCAAGATCCTGCATCAGCTCGGCTACGTGCGGAAAGGCCACCTCATCGTGGCCACGCGCGACGACCTGGTGGGCCAATACGTCGGCCACACGGCGCCGAAGACGAAGGAAGCGATCAAGCGCGCCATGGGCGGCGTGCTGTTCATCGACGAGGCGTACTATCTCTACCGTCCCGAGAACGAGCGGGACTACGGCCAGGAAGCGATCGAGATGCTGCTCCAGTCGATGGAAAACAACCGCGACGATCTCGTCGTCATCCTCGCCGGCTACAAGGACCGCATGGAGACCTTCTTCCAGGCGAACCCCGGGTTTCACTCGCGCGTGGGCAACCACCTCGATTTCCCGGACTACTCGCTCGATGAGCTGGTGTCCATCGCCGAGCTGATGGTGCAGCGGCAGCATTATGACTTCGACGAAAAGTCGCGCCGCGCGTTCCGCGAGTACCTGGTGCTGCGCATGCGCCAGCCGTACTTCGCCAACGCGCGCAGCGTCAGGAACGCGCTGGACCGCATCAAGCTGCGCCAGGCGAACCGGTTGATCGCCCGCGGCGGCCGGATCCCGCGCGAGGAGCTGGCGCGGCTGGCCGAGGTGGACGTGCGGGCGAGCCGAGTGTTCGCGGCCGGGCCCGCCGGAACGGACGAGGACTAAGGACACCGTGATGCCATTTTGGGCTGGACGGCCGATCTTGCTCGGCCTCGTGGGCGACTCGGGGGCCGGCAAATCGACGCTGTCGAACGGCTGCGTCACAATCCTCGGCGCCGATCGAGTCACCGACATCTGCCTCGACGACTACCACTCGCTCGACCGCGCGGAGCGCACGGCGAAGCGCGTCACAGCGCTCGACCCCGACTGCAATCACCTGGATCTGATCTCGCAGCACATGCGGTTGCTGCGCGCCGGCCAGCGGGTGTTCAAACCGGTCTACGACCATTCCAACGGCACGTTCGGTCCTCCCGAGTTCGCGGTGCCGAAGGACATCGTCCTGGTGCATGGGCTGCACCCGCTGTTCACGCCCCTGTTGCGGCAGCTGTGGGACGTGTCGGTGTTCCTCGACCCCGATCCCGAGCTCCGCATCGACTGGAAGATCAAGCGCGACGTCTCGAAGCGCGGCTACACCCGGGCGGAGGTCGAGCAGCAGCTCGAGGAGCGGCGGCGCGACTCGGAGGCGTACGTGATGCCGCAGCGCGAGAAGGCGGACATCGTCATCTCGTTCTGCCCGTCGCCCGAGTACAACGCGACGAAGGACAGCTCGCGTCTGAACGTGCGCATCACGCTGCGGCATCCGATTCCATTGCCCGATCTGGAGGACGCATTCACGGTCGCGGGGACGCAGAATGGGGAGCCGTATCTGCGGCTGCACCGCGGCGCCGAGGGAACCGACTCGCTCGAGATCTCGGGCGGCATCACCGACGCGGCGACGCACGCGATCGAGCAGCGGATGTGGAATCACATGCCCACCGCGCGGCACCTGCGCTCCGACCGGGTGGGCATCTTCATGGACGGCGACGTCGAGCGGTGCTCGAATCCCCTCGCCGTCACGCAGCTGGTGCTGACCTACTACCTCGTGAAGACGATGGCCCTCGTGCTGAAGCAGGAGCAGCTGCGCCAGGACGCGGAAGCAGCGAGCGGCTCGCCGCGCTAGCTCCCGAGCTGTCGTCGCGCCCGGACGACACCGTCCGCCAGGCGCAGCTCGACGCGATGAAGCGCCGGGCGACGGGGCTCCTGGCAGTCGCCGCCCTCGTGTTCGCCGCGGCGAGCGCGCTCGAGCCCCAGTACGCCTGGCTCGGCTACGTGCGGGCGACCGCCGAAGCGTCGCTCGTTGGCGGGCTTGCCGACTGGTTCGCCGTGACCGCGCTGTTCCGCCACCCGTTGGGCATCCCGATTCCCCACACCGCGATCATCGCGACCCGCAAGGACCACATCGGCCGCGTGCTCGGCAACTTCGTGCGCAACCACTTCCTCTCGCGCGACGTGATCGCCGCCAACCTGCGCGCGCTCCGGCCCGCCGAACGCGCCGCGCGCTGGCTCGGCC
>JBGPIJ010000212.1:0-5318 GCA_041484865.1 Gemmatimonadota bacterium | reverse complement strand
CGTGGACTCCACACTCGCAATAGCCGCTAGCTCGTCATGTGCGCTGTACAAGCGTGGTGCTGTACCCGACTGAGCTTTGTTGGCCAAGCGAAGGCCACCAGGACCGGCAACCTTCTCCGGAGCAGGATCCATGCAGGCGATCGCCGTTGCAGCGACGATCAGGACAATCCGACGCTTAGTCATTAGTTTGCCTTTCGCACGCGTCCTTGCTACAGCATAACGCGCTTTCCCGCAGGCCTCCAGGGCGGCGGAGACGCAGCAGGCCGTTGGCGTTTTCGTTGGTTCCGCGTTCCCAGGCGTGGCGAAGTAGAGCCGTGCCGTGGTCGCTGGCTCGATCGCCGCCTAGCCGTGGAACTCCGTGGGCAAAAATGCGGGCAGTTTTGGCGGGACTTGGACGGACAACGACGGACGTCGGCGGACACGCTGTGGCCACAAGTGCTGAAAGAGACGGACGTTGCGGGATAACGCGAGCCTTGCACGGAACTCGGCGGGCACGCACCGAGCTCGTTAAGAGTCAGTTGCTCTACCAATTGAGCTATCGGCGCTCGGCCGGAAACATCACTGGGCCAGAGGACCCACGCAAGCGAACCGCTTCCCGGCTTCTATGCCCCCAAGGGGAATCGAACCCCTGTTCCCACCTTGAAAGTTCGGCGCGTAGGGGGGGGTGATCAGGCATCCTCCCGCATTCGGGAGCACGAAACACCGGAGAACGCCACGCGCGGTCGTCCGACGGACGGGAGGTTCCTGCGGTCCAACCTGCACAGGAACCTGACCAGGGCAACCGAGCACCACCGCCCGCTTTGGCCAGGGCCCAGTGGTGAAGGTCGCCCCGGCCTGCCCTTTCCATCGCGGCGCCACGGCCTTGTCCCGATTGCAACTGCACGACGACGGATACGGCGACGATCATGCTGCAAGCCGCCTGCTTAACCATCGAGACCAGCACCGCGCTGCCGTAGTGGAGTACCGCATGGAGAAGCAGCGGGTGAGTTGGGGGGGACCGGTTGGAGCGGCGCGTGCGGCGTGATACGGCACACTGAAAGGCAGACGTTGGACCGGCCCGCTGTCGCCGCGCAGTCGGTTAAGTCATCGTCTCGCAGGCATAAGGCGCCAGTAGCTCAGCTGGATAGAGCGTCGGCCTCCGGAGCCGTTTCGCTGATGCGGGAGCATGAGGCTATGCTCCCGCATTGTGCGTCCCGGAGCACAGGTGTCCACATTGGCGCGCGTCGACCGGCAAACGAGCGGCAAACATGGGAGACGCGTAGTCCGGGACACAAGAGGACTGGCCTACGTCCGTCGCGACCCAGTCCCCCGAATACTGGAGTTGAGTTTCACTGCGAGCTGCCGGCAACCGACGCGGTGCGAACCCGAGCCCCGTCCCGCAAATCGTCTGAGGGGTTAAGGACCACGTGCGCGCCTTCGGCGAGCCCGCCCGTCACCTCCACCCAGCTGCCGTGATCGCGCCCGATAGTGACCGCTTGGTATCGAACGGTCGAATCGGGTGTCACGGTTGCGATCGCCGTGATGTTTTGGGTGTGTGGGTTCAGGACTCTTGAGCGGCGCGCTTTCGGGTGAGCCGCTTGCCCGATTTCGCGTCCCAGGGTAACAATCATGCCATGCGTCAGCCCCCCCTCAGATCTCGGGCCCTGCTTGCGATCGTCGCCGCGCTGCAGTTCGCGACGCCGGGGGCTGCGTCTTGGGCCGACGCGCGGCTTGAGCTCGAGGGACGCTACGCTCCCGTCCACATCGAGTCGCATTCGACATCGTCCTGCGCCCGCGTGCATGCGCCGGACTGCGGTCTCTGTCACTTTGTCGGCGCGCCGCTCGCCACCGCGACTTCGCGGGCGTCCCAGTTCGGCGTCCGGTTCCGGCGCGTCACGCGGCCACCCGTTCCACCCGCCCCCGCGAGCGCCGCCTGGCGCTCCGGGCCGCGGCCCCGCGCTCCTCCCGCTCTCTCCTAGTCCCCGGCGCCTCTCGCGCCGGCCTGCATCCACTCGACCAGCACCGTTCTCCGGAGTTCCTCTCCGGGGCGCCGTGCCGTGGTCCAACGTGCGACGCGTTCAACCAGGAGAGATCTCATGCGTTTGTTCGATTGGCGGAGTGCCCTCGGGGCTCTCGCGCTGTTTGCTGTCCTTGCCGCGCGGCCCACCGCCGCTGCACCCGTCCCGAACGTTCCCAATTTCACCGGGGACATCACGGGGCGGGTCGTGGATAGTGTCTCGGGCACCCCCCTCGCGGGCGGAGACGTCCGCGTGACCCGGAGCGGTGCGGTCATTGCTACGACCACCACCGACGCCTTCGGGCATTTCGTGGTCCACAACCTCTCGGCCGGCCCGTATACCGTCGAAGTCCGCTATCTCGGCTACAGCGTGATGCGCCGCGAGGTTGCCGTGTCTTCCTCGGGGACTGAGATCGCGCTCGATCTGAAGCTCGCCCCGGTTCCCCTGAGCCTCGCGGCGGTTGAGGTTCAGGCCACCGTGCCCCTCGCCGTCGATACCCGAACGGGGAATCAGATCTTCAAGCAAAACGATTACCACGGTTCTCCCACGAACACGACTTCACAGATCATTCAGCAGTCGATCGCCGGTGCCGCCCGGGCCCCCACCGGTGAGGTCCACATCCGGGGCCAGCACGCGGAGTACACCTACTACGTAGACGGCATCCCCGTCCCATCGGGGATTTCGGGCAGCCTGAACGAGCTGTTCGATCCCGAGGTCGTCAACCAGATCGACTTCCAAACCGGCGGATGGGACGCCGAGTATGGCAACAAGAACGCTGCGGTCGTGAACGTCAACACCCGGATTCCCGCGGGGGGGTTCCACGTGGATGCCTCGGGGTACGGCGGCTCGTTCAACACCAGCGGACAGTCGCTCAACCTGAGCACGAACGCCGGGAAGTTCGGCTTCTTCGTCTCCGGGGCGAGCCAGGTGACCGACATGCGGCGCGAGCCGGTGGTGTTCGACACGGTGGGCAACCAGGTGGAGAACTTCCACAACCACGGGGCGGACATATTCGGATTCGCGAAGGTGCAGTATGTGCCTTCCGATCGCGATGTGGTGAACCTCGAGATCAGCCGGTCGCGCACCCGGTTCGCCGTCCCGTTCGACTCCGTCGAGGGGATCATCGACGACCACCAGCAGGACGTGAACGGCTTCGTCAACCTGGGATGGCGGCGACGCTTCGGGGGCGGCACTCTTGAGAGCGCCTCCCACTCGGAGCTCTTCGCCGGCGCCTTTTATCGGGACGGCAGCCTGCGTTACACTCCCGGCCTCACCGACCAGCCGTCGTTCGTCTTCTTTCCCGATACCACAGGGTACGATCTCAGCGAGAACCGGAACTTCCACACCGAGGGTGTGAAGCTCGACTACAGCGTCGAACCGCACCACGGGCTGGAATTCAAGACCGGCGTCCTCGCCTCGACCACGGGTGGACACGAGGATTTCTCCACGGCGGACTCCGCCGGCAACTCGGGCCCAGGGTCGAACTCGAATCTCAACGGCAGCGACGTCGGCGTGTACGCGCAGACGGCGATCGCGCCGAGCGATCGGTGGGAGCTGCGCCTCGGCGTGCGGTACGACAATCACAACGCGCCGTTTGCGGGCAACCAGAGCCAAGTGAGCCCGCGCGTGAAGCTCAGCTTCTTCCCGGACCCGGCAAACAGCTTCTGGGTCTACTACGGCCGGCTGTTCGTGCCCACGAACGTCGAGGATCTGCGCGCTATCACGAGCGTAGCGGACTCCGGGGTGGTGGCGGAGCCCACGCTCCCCGAGCGCGATCATTTTTTTGAAGTCGGATATGTGCACCGCTTCCCGTTCGGTGTCGTGACGAAGCTGTCGGGCTATTACAAGCGCAGCTCGCCCGGCATCGACGACAACACCGTCCCCGGCTCGGCGATCGTCACGTCGGTGAACATCGAGCAGGTCCGTATCACCGGCATCGAAGCGGTGCTCGACGTGCGGCCGCCCGGACCGGTGTCGGGATATGTCAACGTGGCGTTGAACCACGCCTACGGCTTCGGCGCCATTACTGGAGGATTCTTCCCGTCCCAGCCGCCGAGCGGGACGTTCGATCTCGACCACGACCAGCGGCTCTCAGGTGTCGCGAGCCTCGTGTATTCACTCCGCCGCTTTTACCTGTCTGCGACCGGGATCTACGGAAGCGGCTTGACCAACGGGCAGGATCCCGATTCGACCTACGGAACTGGGTTGCTCGATTTCAACAAGTCGATCAAGGTGGCGCCGAGCTTCATTCTCAATGGCAGCGTGGGATACGCGATTACTCTCGGTCGGTCGGTGCTGCGGCCGCAGGTCTACGTGGAGAACGCGCTCAACAAAAAGTACCTCTTGAAAGGGGTGTTCTTCAGCGGCGCGTCGGTGGGGCGGCCCCGGACGGTGCAGATCCGGCTCAATCTGGGAGTGTAGCCGCTCTTCACCCGAAGCCTGGGCTCGGCGCTCCCAGTGCCCGCCGAGCCCACGCTTCTACCTCGCCCTCATCGAGAGCACCAGGGTGGGCGAAAGTACGAGACGATGTGGTCGTTGACGAGGCCTGCGGCCTGCATGTAGGCGTAGCAAATGGTCGAACTGACAAACGTAGCCGCTGATGGGACGAAGCGCGTGGGCGCGCGGTCCTTCCCCGCGGATCCGATGTAACTTGGCGCAGCTGGAGAGGGGGTGAACCGCGTGAGCAGCGTGCCGTGCTCCATCAGTTGACGCTGCGGAAATTGGGGCGTCACGGCCACGTAGAGGGTGGCCCCGATCTCGCCCTTCGTGTTCTCAGTCTTCCCGTACTCCGTCCGCACGTACGTATTGAACCGCTCTACGGACCGGCCCGTGAGCGCTTCCCGCCGTTGGACCAGCACCGTGCGGCGATTGCCGAGATGGGTGAGTTCCTCGTAGGTCGCAAGTTGCGGCTCAAACCGCTGGCTATGCTCATCCGTCCGCACATAGGCGCCCTTGCGGCCGTTAAGGAAGTGCGGCGTTTCAGCGCTCAATGGAATGTGGATCACGTAGCAAGCCTTCGTAGCGTCCTGCGGCGTCGGGATCGGGTCCGAGACGAACACCTCCAACGGCGGCCATACGCCATCGTAGCACCACTGCACGATCTGCTGCCGATACCCGTTGATCGCGGCGACGCCGGGCAGGCTTTGCAAGCGGCCTTTCCCATCTTCCGTCGCGCCGACGACCACGTACCCGCCGTACGTGTTGGCGAGTGAGCTGAGCTTCTTGAGCATCTCGTCCTTTGGTGGCGGGATGCTCTTGAACTCCAGGCGGATGTTTTCGACCGCTTGCTCTGTCAGCAGTTCTTGCAGATCTGCGGTCGTG
>JBGPIJ010000211.1:0-5330 GCA_041484865.1 Gemmatimonadota bacterium | reverse complement strand
TTCTCGCTTCCCGCCTCCCGGCTTTCGAGCACCGCGACCTGGTCCCCCACCGAAATAATTCCCGCCCTTTCCCCCATGCACAGGAACCCGCGCATCCCGCCTTCCAGGAACTGAAGGTGCGCTTTCAGGACATCGCTCTCGACCATTCCGCCTACCGCCCACCCGGTGAACGGCCGGCACGGGTGGGCAACGTCCAGCACCGTCAGCCGGAGCAGTTCCTCCCCAGTTGGAGAGACTACGGCGACCCCCGGGAGCAACTCATCCAAGGTGAGTCGCCCCGGCGTCTCGACGATGATGTTCTCGCCTGCACAGCCCAGCTCGACCCGTTCGCCCAGCCGATCGCGCATGGCATGGTAGTGGCCGCTGAAGCCGATGGAGATCCCATGCTGGCCGTCCTGGTTCTTGGTGTCGGGGTGCGAGCGGTGATGGACGTCCACGATCCAGCCGCCGTCGGGCCCGAGTCCAAACACGCCGTCGGGGCCGACGGCCAACTGCCCGACGGCGAGGATCGGCTCGGGGTCGTACACCCGAAGGGGGGACACCCCGGTCTTGAGCGACGAACGCTGGACCTGCAGCCGGACGATAGTCCCGAGCGCACGCATAACGCAATTTAGCGAAAAGTGGTATCATGGGGTCACTTTCCTATGGCAAACCTCGGCTGGGCTCGATGCACCGATAGTGTGGCGGACATCCTCCGCCGCGGGGCGTGGTACACGATTCTCGAGGAGTCGGCCGACGGACAGGTCGTCGTCGACGTCCGCGGGCAGCGGATCCGTCTCAAGGCGGGCGAAGTGCGCGTTCGCCGCACTGCCCCGGATCGTTGGAGCGTCGTGGTGCGGACCGGGATTCTCCGCCCCACCCTCGGCGGGCAGGGCAGGGAAGTGGTCAACACCTATGCCGTCTGTCCCCACTGCCACCAGCGCGAGGATTTTGAGGGGAAGCCCCCCAACCTCGCCTGTCCCCGCTGCGGCGCCACCTCCCCGGTCGATTGGTCGGAGACGTGCTAGCGGCGACAAAGGCTTGCGGGCGGGCCTGTTTATAGTTAGCGTATTAATCATCAATATGTTAATTACTACACAGGCCGCTTCCTTCCCTTGACCGATCGCGCCGACCTCGCGCTCCTGCTTGCCAACGCGATCGCCGACGCCCAGACCGCTGTGGGGCGCTCGGGGGACAAGGCGTTTCGCGCCTTCGGGCTCTCGCATCGCGCCTACAACGCCTTGAGCGCCGTGGACGAGGGTGGGGCGGAGGGAGCGCGCCCCAAGGACGTAGCGGAGTCGCTGGGCGTCTCTCGGGCGGCGGCTACGACCTTCATCCAGCGATTGGAAGCAAAGGGTATGGTCGAGACCACCCCCGATCCCGCGGACGATCGCGGCGTGCGCGTCGCGCTCACCCGCCGCGGCCTCGAGGTGCTGGTGCGGGTGGGCCAGCTGCAACGGCGACTCGCGGCCCGGGCGATCGAAGGGGTTCCGGCGAGCGCGATCACTCGCGCCGTGCACGTCTTGGAGGAGCTCCGGCGCCGCGTGGACGAGAAGCGGATCAGCGTGGTCCCCTGACCGCGATATGCGCGCTTCCGTATCTTTATACGGCCCGCCAGGAGCCCATCGGCGTCCCGATGGCGTCCGAGAGACCACTTGAGCCTTGGACGCTAGCGCTTCATCCGCCAGCCACTTATAGGATCGAATCAGACCAGACGTCGAGCCTCGTGAGGGGCACGCCGCCGCATCGGCTGGGAATCGGTTTTCCACACTCAGCCGTAGCTAGTGGAATGTGGATATTCCAGCACACTGGTGGAATGCACCGGGTGCCTGCCATTCTTAGCCGGCCCGACGAGGCTGGCGCTCTCCTGCGCCGCCTACAGCCGTTCTCGAGGGGAGACTCAGTTTGATCCGCCGAACCAAGATCGTCGCTACCATCGGTCCCGCCACCGGCACCGACCAAGGGATCGCCAACCTGCTCGAGGCCGGAGCGAATGTTTTCCGGATCAATGCTTCGCACGGGACGCTGCAGCAGCGGGGCCGTTGGATTCAGAGCGTTCGCGCCGCCGCCGATCGCGCCGGCCAACCCGTCGCGGTTCTGGTGGACCTCCAGGGGCCGCGGATTCGTGTCGGGGACCTGCCCGCTCCCCGCGACCTCGTGCCCGGAGAGGCCGTCGTCTTCGCGCCGGAGGATGTGGCGGCGCCGGAGGAGATCCCGACGACGTATACCGACCTGGCGAAGGATGCGAGGGTAGGGGCGCGCATCCTGCTCGACGACGGTTTGCTCTCGGTTCAGGTCGTGCGGATCGCGCCGCCGCGTGTCGAGGGGCGTGTGGTGGACGGCGGCACGCTGACCTCCCACAAGGGCATGAACCTCCCGGGCCTCCACATCAGCGCGCCGGCGCTCACCGACAAGGATCGGGAAGACGTAGCGCATGCGGTGACGCAGGGGGCGGACTACCTCGCGCTGTCCTTCGTGCGGCGGGCGGAGGACATCGCCGAGCTGCGGCGCCTCGTGCCGCCCACGGTGAAACTCGTCGCCAAGATCGAAAAGGCGACGGCGCTGGACAGCCTCCAGCAAATCCTCGCGGCGAGCGACGCCGTGATGGTGGCGCGCGGCGACCTGGGGGTCGAGCTGCCGTTCGAGCGGGTCCCGATCGTGCAGAAGCGCCTCATCCGGGAGGCCAACGTGCGCGGCAAACCGGTGATCACGGCGACCCAGATGCTCGAATCGATGGTCCACCATCCCCGCCCTACCCGGGCCGAAGCGTCCGACGTCGCGAACGCGATTCTCGACGGCACGGACGCGGTCATGCTGTCGGCGGAGACGGCGGTCGGCGAGTATGCGGTCGAGGCGGTCCGGGCGATGGACCGCATCATCCGGGAGATGGAGCGCGAAGGCCACAGCGTCTCCGAACGGCGCATGGCCACGAGCGGTGAGGCCGTCTCGGTCGAGGACGCGATCGCGCTCGGGACGAGCGCCGTCGCCCGGATGCTCAAGACGCCCCTCATCGTGACCTTGACCAAGGGCGGCTTTACGGCCCGCAAAGTCGCGGCGCTCCGGCCCCAGGTGCCCATTCTGGCCGTCACCACGGAGATGGCGACGTATCGTCAGCTGGCGCTCGTTTGGGGTGTGACGCCGGTACGGGTCGACCAGGTCCCGGGCTACGACGCGATGCTGGCGGTGGTGCGCGACCTGATTTTGAAGCTGGGCTATGCGAAACCGGGCGATCGGATCGTGATGACGGCCGGAGTGCCGTGGGAGGTCTCGGGCGGGACCAACCTCCTGAAGGTCGAAGAGGTATGAGGTGCGGCTGACCTTTCTCGGGACCGGTACGTCCTTCGGCGTGCCTCAGATTGGGTGTGGCTGCCGGACCTGTAATTCGACGGACCCGCGGGACAAACGGACTCGGACGGCGGCGCTGATCGAATCCGGTGATCGGCGGCTGCTTATCGACACCCCTCCCGAGCTACGGCTGCAGCTGATCGCGGCGGGGGTCCGCTCGCTCGATGCCGTGCTGTTCACGCACGCGCACGCTGATCACGTGCACGGGATCGACGACCTGCGCGCCATCTCCGTGAAGCAGCCGGACGGGTTGCCCATCTACGGTCCGGCGGAGACGATGGCGGAGTTGGCGAAGCGCTTCCCCTACATTTTCGACGCGAGCATCATCGTCCCGGCGGGGACGACGAAGCCCGAACTGCGGGCGCGCGGCCTGGCCCCCGACCAGGAAACGGAGATCGCCGGCGTGCGGGTGCGTCCCCTGCGGCTGCCGCACGGTACCCAGACCGTGTTCGGGTACCGGTTCGGCGCCCTCGCCTACGTCACGGATGCCAAGGTGGTGCCCGACCCCGTCCGCGCCCAGCTCGGTGGGCTGGATGTGCTGGTGCTGAACGCCCTGTTGTCGCACCCCCACCCGTTGCACCTCTCGGTCCCGGAAGCGATCACGGTGGCGCAGCAGATCGGTGCGCGTCGCACGTTTCTCACGCATCTGACGCACGAGACGTCGCACGCCGACCTCGCGGCGCGCCTGCCGGCGGGCGTAGCGCCCGCGTACGACGGACTGGCCATCGAGGTCGACGGGGTCTAAATTCGTCAAAAATCTTCCTAAACGGAGACATTCATGGCCCCCGGTGCCCTCGAGCAAAAGTTGCGTGCCTTCGAAAGTCCGGCCCAGCGCCAGAGCGCGGCGATGGACAAACTGGTGCGGCAGGTGGCGTTCGGATCGCCCGAGGAGCAGGTCGAGGCGCGCTGGCTGATCTGGGAGATCGGGCAGCGAGCCGGGGTGCGCCCCGCCTCGATTCACGAGCTCTACATGGCGCATGGCCGGAGCGAGATCCCGGTATTTACGACGCCCGCCATCAATATCCGGGTGCTCGGCTACGACACGGCGCGCGCCATCTTCCGCGCCGCCCGGCGACTCGACGCGGGCGCCGTGATTACCGAGATCGCGCGCAGCGAGATCGGCTACACGGGACAGCGTCCGGCCGAATTCGTCGCCGTGGTCACCGCCGCCGCGCTGCGGGAGGGGTTCACGGGCCCCGTCTTCATTCAAGGCGATCACGTCCAGGTGAACGCCAAGAAGTTCGCCGTCGATCCCGACACCGAGCTTGCCGCCATCCGGGCCTTGATCGATGAGGAGCTGCACGCCGGCTTCTACAACATCGATATCGACACCTCCACGCTCGTGGACCTGTCCAAGCCGAGCCTCGACGAGCAGCAGCGGGTGAACTACGAGCTTGCCGCCGAGCTCACCAAGTACATCCGGGATCGCGAGCTCGAGGGCGTGACGATCTCGGTCGGCGGTGAGATCGGCGAGGTGGGCGGGAAGAACAGCGACGTGCGCGAGTTGAAGGCGTACATGGACGGCTACCAGCGGACCCTCAAGCGTCTCGGTCCCTACGCCGGCCTCAGCAAGATCTCCGTGCAGACCGGCACCAGCCACGGCGGGGTCGTCATGCCGGATGGCACGATCGCCCGTGTGCAGATCGATCTCGAGGCGCTGAAGGCGCTGTCGCACGAGGCGCGGCGCGGCTACGGCATGGGCGGCGCGGTGCAGCACGGGGCCTCGACCCTGCCGCCCGACGCGTTCGGGAGTTTCCAGGCCTGCGGGGCCGTGGAAATTCATCTCGCCACGAACTACCAGAGCATGGTGTTCGACCACCCGAGGCTACCCCCGGCGTTCCGGGCCGAGCTCAAGGAGTGGGTCAAGACGGAGTGCAAGGACGAGTGGAAGAAGGGGGACAGCGAGGAGCAGTTCTACTACAAGAGCCGGAAGAAGGCGATCGGTCCATTCAAGCGGCGCATGTGGGATCTTCCGGAGGACGTGCGGGCGGCGATCGGGGCCGACC
>JBGPIJ010000210.1:0-5331 GCA_041484865.1 Gemmatimonadota bacterium | reverse complement strand
CGTGCAGACCGCGCGCGGCGGCACCAACCGGTGGCTTGCCGCCACGCGGACACTCGTTCAGGAAGCGGCGCGCGCGCCCACGCGCGCGGACCTCGCCGATCTGGCGGCCATCGCGCGGGGCGGAGTGCTCGTGCCCGGGGATTCCGGCGTGCTCGAGCTGGGAGTCGCGAGGACCACGGTGCGACTCGGCGCCGGACGTTGGGCCGAGCTGCGCTCGCCCCGACCGGATACGCGCGGCTGGCTCGTTTGTCTCGTCGGTCTCGCGCTGCTTGGCCCGGGCGTCATCTCAGTCGCAACGCTGGCCCGGGAGCATCCGTCCGGGGCGGTCAGCGCTTCCTGACCGACCGGAAGCTCAGTTCCCACGCGATGTCGCGGCCGTCCCCGGCCTCCCACTCGAGTACGGCGTGTCCAGTGTCCAGCGTCCGTACGTGGCAGGGCACGTCCGCCTTGCACGCGCCCACGCGCAGCGAGCGCGGCAGGGCGATCGTGATGGCGTAGGGTCTCGCATCGAGGTTGGTCGAGCGTCCCTTGAGTGTCCGGGTGCTCGCGTCCCAGGTCTCGTTGGCGATGTCGACGGCCCCCTGCACGACGTGGCGCGTCGTCCCGATCACTTGAGGGGACGCCGACGCGGGACGAATGCCGAGAGTGAGCCCGCTGTGCGGATCGAGCGTCGCGGTGATCGTGTCGGTGAGGTCCGGGAGCGGCGTGTCCCGCCACACGTTGTAGGCGGCGAACCGTTTCCCGGTGAGGCCGAGCGTGCGGAGGGGCACCGTCACCGTGCGCGCTTCGTCGTCCCAATTCACGAGCGCCGCCGTCCACCAGCGGGGCGCTCCTTCCGCGAGCCACGTGTCCGCGGGCCGGCCGCCGGCCGCGGCTTCGCCCGCCGCCGCGCCGACCGGCTGTCCCGCGACGGGCGTCGGCGGCAGCACGCGCGCGAGCCAAGCCAGACGTTCGGCCGGCAGCTTCGTGAGGTCGTCTGCGAAGAACGTCAGCCCACCCGTCAGCGCGACGATCGTCGCCCGGAGCTGCGCCTCGGCGGGCGAGAGCGGTGCCCGGACCAGAAGGCAGTCGGGATCGTTCAGCCACACGCCACGATGGTAGAAGTCACGGAGCGCCGCGCATTGGGCAGAGGCGCGGAGCGCGGACCAGTCGGCATCGATGTTCGGCCCGATGCGCATCCCGTTCACGAGCCCGGCCGAGTGCTGGAGCGGCGCGCCGGCGCCCAACAGAAAGGTGTCCGGCCCCGCGCCGTCACGCAGCGCGCCGAGGCCCAGCCGATACGCTTCGGCGTGAGTGAGACCCCCGTAGTGGGTGCTCTCGCCCGTCGCCCATGCCAGGAAATCGAGTTTCAAATAGTCATACCCCCATTGCTCCACCGCGCGGCGCGCGAGGTCCCCGAGCCATTGCTGCACCCCCGGGTGCGCTCCATCGAGCGCGTACACGCGGCCGCCCCAGTCGTCGCGCGTGGCCCACACGATGGGCGCGCTGCCGTCGGCATTCTTGAGCAGCCAGTCGGGATGCGCCGCCGCCAGGCCGGACGGCTCGGCGACGGCGAACGGGGCGAGCCACAACCCCGCCTGGAGACCCTTCGCGTGGATCTGGTTGGTGAGCCAGCGATGTCCATGCGGGAACTTGTCGTTCGCGTCCCAATCGCCGGCGGCGCGCTCGTAGCCCTGATCGAGCTGGATATAGTGGAAGAAGCGTCGGTCAAACTGGCCGGCGCAAAGCTCGACGTGGGCCACCACGTCCGCTTCGGTGACGCGGTCCCGCAGCTCATACCACGAGCACCAGCCCGCGGGCGCCGGGGCGGCTTGGAGCCGTTCTTGGTCCACGGGGGACGTCGGGACGAAGAGCGCGCGCAGGGCGGTGAGGCCGTCGCCGAATGGTTGGTAACAGAGCCGCAGGGCTGAGGCATCGCCGTCCGAGCGGAGCGGGCGGCCGGGGACCCAATCGCAGGCGGCGTCGAGGCCGTCGCTCGCGAGCCGGACTCGGCCGCGGCCGGGGGCGTCGGCCTCGAAGGCCAGTCCGAGCCCTCGCCCCCCGCGCGTGAGGCCCAGCGCGCCCTCGCTTGCGACCATGGGCATGTCGGCCCGGCCCGAGACGGCGATCACGCGGTCCTCGGTCCAGGAGTCGTAGCCGTTGACGAGCGCCCAGAGCGTCCCGTCCCCCGGCAGCACCGCGGACTCCGCCGCCTGGAGGAAGCGAACCCCCCCGACCGTCGGGAGTGACCGATCGGGGTAGACGCGCAGGCTCACGACGGCGAGGGGAGCGGCCGAGTCTCCGGCCGACAGGAACTCGGCCTCGAGGAAGACGCCCGACGCCCGTCCACGCACGATCAGCGCCTCTCCACCCGGAGGCCGTCGGGTGCCGAGCGTACTATATTCCAGATCGGCGAGGGTGACGAGTCGGTCGGCGATGCGGGCGCCGAGGGTGGCGCCGCGAATCAAGGGAACGGCCGCGCCCTCCGACTGGTAGAAGAGCGACCAGCGTCGCTGGTCATCCAGCTCGAACCGCAGCCGTCCGGGGCCCGGCGCTTCCCGTCCTCGTGACGGGCGAGCAGCCGGGTGGTCGAACCGGCGGGTGAACGCGGCCGAAGCAGCCCCAGTGAGGAGGAAGAACGTGCGCCGGTCCATGGTTCCAATGTTGGTAGCGATGGCGGCTTTGTCTACGCCGCTCGCCGCGCAATCCGCGGCGCTCGGGCTCGCAGCCACGCTCGGCAACAGCTGGCAGGTCGAGGCGCTCGATATCGGCTATAGGCGCGACTTGCACGCGGGCCTATTCCGGTCCGCCGCGATCGGCGGGCGGTTCGGCTCGTTCGTTGACGAAGGCGCGATCGTGGGCGGCGTGCGCGGCGTGATCGCGGGGCTGTGGGTCTCGACGCGCACCGGGTTGATGCACCTCGCGGACGTCGGCAACGAAACGAATCCTTCCACGTTCGGTCTCGACCTCACCATCGAAGCGGCCGGGTATACGGGGTCCAACTCGCCCCTGCCGCAGGGGTCGTCCTGGGGGTCGGTTTCGTTCCTGCCAGGGTTGCGCCTGGGGGACGGGGCGCTCGTCCTCGGGCCTACGGTGTTCTTCGGCACGATCACGGATGTGCGCGGGTTTCTCGGCCTTCGCTTCGACCTGCCGCTGGCGCGGCGAAAGCCTCATCGGTAGCGGCCCATGGCCGCGCCCCGCCTCGAGTCTGACCACCCCGGACTCCGCATCGTCGCGGATGTCGCTTCGATTTTCGCGGCGGGCTTCGCCTCTGAAGACGCCCTAATCCAGGTCGTTACGACCCTGCGGCGCGATCTCGCGCTGCGGCGTTGCCGCCTCTGGCTGCGACATCCGAGCGGCATCGGCTTCACGCCGCTCACGAGCCCCGGCGACGAATCCGTACTCCCCGGGTTCACCCCTCCCGTCGCCGAATGGATCGAGCAGGGTACACGCTCCGACACCGCCCCGTCAGGGCTCCTGCTCCTGCGCCTCCCGCTCGTGCACGAGAACCAGGCGCTCGGCTTGCTCGAGACGATGATTCCGGAGGGGCGGTTCCAGGGGATGGCGCACGACGTCCTGGTCGTCGTGGCGCGGATCCTCGCCCCGGTCATCGCGGCCACGGAGCTGTCACAGGACCTCGCTTCGGAAGTCGCGCTGCGCGCGCGCGAAGTCGAAACGCAGCGCGGCTTCGCGGCGCAAATCGTCGATTCCCTACCGGTGGGGTTGTACGTCATCGATCGCGGCTACCGGATCCGGGCCTGGAATCGCAAGCGGGAAACCGGGACCCAGGGCGTCTCCCGCGACGACGCCGTGGGCCGCGAGATCTTCGACGTCCTCGATCGCCAGCCGCGCGAGCTCCTGAAGCGTGAGTTCGACCGGGTGTTCGACACGGGCGAGATGCAGCAGATGGAAATGGAATCGCGGGCGAGCGGCGACATCCGGTACTATCGCATCACCAAGATCCCCATGCGGCAGGACGGCGCCGACATCACGCACGTCATTACGATCGGCGAGGACATCACGGAGTGGCGCGAGGCCCAGCACCGGCTGGCGGAGACGGAAAAAATGGCGGCCGTCGGCCAGCTTGCGGCCGGCGTCATGCACGAGATCAACAACCCGCTGGCCACCATCCTCGCCTGTAGCGAGGCGCTGACCCTGCGCACCGAGGATCTGCCGCCCGGCTCGCGCTCGGCGTTCGAAGAGTACCTGATGATCATCGACACGGAGGTGCAGCGCTGCCGCCGCATCGTGGACGGGCTGCTCGACTTCTCGCGTCCCAAGAGCGGCGAGAAGCGGCCGGTTGACGTGAACGCGCTGGTCGAGCAGACGCTGTTCCTGCTCAAGCACCACCATCGCTTCAAGCTCGTCGCGGTCGCCCGCGATCTCGCGCCCGGGCTGCCGAAGGTGCGGGCGGATGGGGAGCGCCTGATCCAGAGCTTCATGGCGTTGATGCTGAACGCGATGGACGCGATGAACGCCCGCGGCGCGCTCACCGTTCGCACCCGGCTCAATCCCGACCGCCGCGACGAACTGCTGCTCGAATTCATCGACACCGGCGTGGGGATCAAGCAGGACGATCTGGTGAAGATCTTCGAGCCGTTCTTCACGACCAAGCCTCCCGGCCGCGGCACGGGGCTCGGGCTCTCCATCTGCTACGCCATCGTCGCCGAGCTGCGCGGGCGGATCGAGGTGGAATCGCAGGTCGGCATGGGCTCCAATTTCAAGGTGTTTCTCCCCACCGGATGAAGATCCTCGTCGTCGAGGACGACGCGACCGTGGGCCAATACGTCGAGCGGGGGTTACGGGACGCGGGGTATCAGGCCGACCTCGTGGGCGACGGCGCCGACGGGCTCCGGCTCGCGAGCGAGGGTCCCTACGATCTCGTAGTCCTCGACCTGCGCCTCCCCGCGATGTCCGGCGTCGAGGTGCTGCGGGCGCTGCGGGCACGCGGCAGCGGCGTTCCGGTGCTCGTGCTCACGGCCCAGGACACGGTGGAGTTCAAGGTCCAGGCGCTCCGCTCGGGGGCCGACGATTATGTGACGAAGCCCTTCTCCCTCGAGGAGCTGCTCGCCCGCATCGAGGCGCTGGGCCGGCGGCCGAAGGCGATCGCGCCTCCGGTGCTCCGGGTGGCGGACCTGGCGCTCGACACCTCGAGTCGTGAGGTGCGGCGCGACAGCGCCGTGATCGAGCTGACGCCGAAGGAGTACGCGGTGCTCGAGTACCTGATGCGTCATCAGGGACGGGTCATGTCGCGCACGCTCATCACCGAATACGCGTGGGACTACCACTTTGACCCCGGCACCAACATCGTGGACGTGGTGATCAACCGGCTGCGCAAGAAGATCGATTCCG
>JBGPIJ010000209.1:0-5334 GCA_041484865.1 Gemmatimonadota bacterium | reverse complement strand
CAGCTTGGAAGGCAACACGCGAAGGGCGATCGACATCCACGAAGGGGAGAAGGTCGACGCGGGCGCGTTCAAGGCGCTCGTGAAGGCCGCGGTGGCCCAGAATGGCCCGCCGGCGAAGAAACGGTAGACCCTGAGGTGCAGTTCCGAGCTGGCGGCGCGCGGCCTCTCGTGATTTCGATCGTGGAGATGGACGGTTGATCCTGCGGAACCGCCGATAACTCACCCCTTTCTCCCACTGCCGCGCTTCGTCCTTCGCTCCACCATTCCGCACCGTTCGGGCCATCACCCCGGTCATGTACGTCGTACCGCCGGTTCGCCTCACAGGTGGCGGCGAAGCGTCCTCATCGTAGAATTGCGTTTGTGATCGGCAATCTTGTGTGCCGCAGCTTACGCGCGAGCCGTTAGGCATAACCGCCTCGAGGTGAAGTCTTGCGTAGCGTGCTGATCCTTTCGGCGTGCTTGATACTCTCGACTCACATTGTGTCAGGTCAGGAGCCTGTCCCCGTCGCGGAAGGACAGGGTCTGTGCCGGCAGATCCTGAACTCAGGGCAGTGTGCCCAGGCTATCGAAGCACGGCAAATCCCACTCAGCCACGGCCGCGTGCGGCGAGACAACGTCGTTCTGCACTTGCGGTTGACAGGCGGCAAGATGATCAGCGTCGTCAACGACACAACAGGCCAGGAAGCAACAGACTTCTCCTACCTCGGGGCGTCGGCAGCCGTCGGGTATTACGTGTTGTGGGCGCAGCATGACGAAGGCAGTTCAATTCGCCTTGTCAACGTCCGCACGGGTTGGAGCGTCATCATCGATGCAATGCCTGTTGTATCGCCAGACCGACACCACATCGTGACGGCTTCCCAGTCTCAGGAGCGTTACAACCCCGAGCGACTCGTCGTTTGGTACCTCGAAGGCGACACCCTGCGGCGCGAATGGGCTCTCACGCCACCAGACGCTTGGGTTCCCACCAAGGTGCGCTGGCTCTCCAATCGAAGCTTCGAGTTCGTGCACACACGCGCTTGGCCGCCGGGTTCGTTCGAGCGTCAAGCTAGCGACACCGCCCAAGTCGATAGCGCTGGGCACTGGACCACGCGTCTGGGGCCGTGATGCCCTACAAGCCCGTGAAGCTGGCGGCGCGTGGCGGTTGCTCGTGATCACCGTCGTGGAGGTGGACGGTTGATTCTGCGGAACGGCCGATAATCCCCCCTTATGTGACCTTCCTATCCCCTCCGTCAGCCCTTGGGTTCAATCTCTCTGACGCCACCGTGTCGATGGCCACGTTGGCGACGGCGCCCGCCGAATCGCGATCGCTCGCACCCGTACAAACCTGGCGGTGCGGCCTCATCGGCATAGAATTGCGGTGATGGTCGCTTCACGAAAATGAGCGCAGCCACGTCTGCCCATTACTGAGGAAGGAGATGACGATGGCTATTCCCGGAATGAAGATCGCCGGAGTATCTCGGAGCGTCCTCATGGTCGGCGCGCCATTGGCGATTGCGGGACTACTGCTGGGAACGAGTGGCAATGCCGCGGATCTGAAGCCCAAGGCCATCACGGTGACTGGATGCCTTCAGACAGGCCCTGGAGCAAATGAGTTCATGCTTACCACAAAGCCCGGCAAGAAGTACGAAGTCGTGAGCAAAACGCTCGTGCTGGCCGGGCATGTCGGCCACACCGTAACGATCAAGGGTACCCTCCGCAGCGAAATGGCGCCGGAAAGCAAAGCGAAGGAACGCGCGGAGAAGAAGATTGGGGGGGAGAAGGCCGAAGCACACCTAGCGGGGCACATTGAAGCCACGAGCCTTATCATGGTCAGCACGACCTGTTCGTAGCCGTCCGCTGAGGGCGGCAAGGGGCGGGGCGGCACGGTTGGTGCCGCCCCGCCGGCGTCCTTCGTCTAGCTCCCTAGATACGTCACATGGACGTAGGTGCCGAGCCGCACGTTGTAGGCGAGGTAACCGCCGTCATGATCGGGATCGGCGTAGAGGACGATGTCATCATTATCCCAGAGCCAGTCGTTGGAGTAGCCCGCGTCGTATGGGGCGACCTGAAAGAAGAAGCCATCGACGTTGAATCGATCGCGCCGGCCGCCGCGAAGCCGCCAGAGGTGCTGCCGACCGATTGGCCCCGAAAAGTCTCTCTGTCCCCAGTGATGACCGAGACGATAGTTGGGATCGTTGCGGCCGGTGCTGTGTCCCATCCACGCGTCGTTCTCGCCGTGGACTTGCGGGGCTTCGAAGTGGCGCGGTTGATCCCGGAAACCGCGGCGGTCCGTGGCGGCGGCGTCGCGACGGTGGGCCGCTGCTTGTTTCGACGTGCGAACTGGAGCGGGTCCCCAGGCGGGGACATATTCGCCGCCCATGCCCCGGTCGCCCCCGCGAGGTGACGACTGCCCTCCCTGTCGGTGCTGGTGATCGCCTTGCTGGCGCTGTTGCCCGCGTCGTTGGTCGCCGCGTCCGCCTTGTCCGAACGCGAACACCGGGAGGAGCAGGGCAACGAGGGAAAGACCGATCAGTCTGTTCATGCGCACATTCCGTTGAGGACGATCGAAGTCTAGTGACCGCTACCTCACGCCCGGCTCAATACCCGCCCGCGCCGCATTGAGCGGGCAGTGAACCGCGCCTTGGAGCCGCCGTCCGTTCGGCAGACATTTGTCACTTGGGACTGTCCCTGGGCATATTCCCGCATCACGGCACGCAAAGAAACCCGAACGCTCGCAAGAGCGGAAAGGGAACTGACTCACCATGGGAAGCCGGAAAGAGCACCCGCAACCCCATGCGAAACTCCCACGACAAATTAATTACATGACCCTGCAGGACCGTTTCCACGCGCACCTCACGCGCTCGCGCCTGTTCGCCGCACCCGGAACGGCGATTGTCGCCGTGTCCGGGGGTCCCGATTCCGTCGCCCTCCTCGACCTGCTCGCGGGGGCCCGCGAGGCCTGCGGCTTGAGCCTGGTCGTGGCGCACGCCGATCACCAGATCCAACCGGGAAGTAGCGAGGTGGGGAAGGCGGTGGGCGACCTGGCGCAGCGATACGGGGTGCCGTTCGAGCTGGGGACGCTCGGGCTCGGGGCGCGCGCGACCGAAACGGCGGCGCGGCGGGCGCGCTACGGCTGGCTGCGCGAGGTGCAGGCGCGATACGGCGCGCGCTATCTGGTCACCGCTCACCATCGCGACGATCAGGTCGAAACCGTGCTGTTGCGTGTGCTGCGCGGCAGCGCACCCGCCGGGCTCGCGGGAATCGCGGCGCGCAGTCGCGGCGGTCTGGTGCGCCCGCTGCTCCCGTTCACCCGAGCCGAGCTGGTGGCGCACGCCGCCGAGTGCGGGTTGGCGGTCCACGATGATCCCGCCAATCGCGACGTTCGCCATTTGCGGTCGTGGGTGCGGGTCGTGCTGCTCCCGCTCCTCGGCGAGCGGCTGGGCGACACGGTCTCCCGCAGTCTCCTGCGCGTGGCCCGCCACGCCGCGCGGGAGCGCCGCGCCTGGGACCGGGTGCTCGATGCGCTTCCCGAGCTGTCGCTCCGCACCGACGCGCGGGGTTTCGATGTTGATCGCGCCACGCTCGCCCGCTATGAGGCCGCGCTTGCGGGGGCGTTGCTCCGGGCCGCCGCACGGCGGGTGGGTCTCGTGCTCGGTCCCGCGCGCGCACACCGGCTCGCGGCGTTCTCGACCGGCTCATCGGGCAAGCGCATGCCGCTCTCCCGTCCCTGGATGGCCGAAATCGCGTTCGATCGGCTGCGGGTGGAACGAAGTGGCGCGGCGGCGCCGCTCCCGGTGCTCGCGTCGGGAGAGCGAGGGCAGATCTCGTTCGGGGACTTTGTCGTCCATTGGGAGCCGGCCTCCGCCCCGGCCCTGCTCGAGCGGACCGGGTGGACGACCTGGGTCGCGGGAGCGGGATGGGAGCTGCGACCGTATCGGTCGGGGGACACGATCGAGCCGCTCGGGGGCGTGGGCCATCGTCCGGTCCGACGCCTGCTCATGGAGGCCCGCGTGCCACGAGGCGAGCGTCCCCGCTACCCGGTGCTGGCGCGGGGGGACACGGTGCTCTGGGTGCCGGGAGTCTGCCGGGGTGCGGCCGAGCTGCCGGCGCCCGGAACTCAGGCGGTGCGGGTCGATGTTAGAGACCGTGGAGAGCCAGCGGCAAACCGGCGGGCATAAGCTCGCCGCGGTGGTGTTCGACGAAGCCACCATCGATCGTCGGGTGCGGGCCCTGGGTAGCGAGATCACGGCGGGCTACCCGGATGGCGACCTGCTGGTGCTGGGCCTGCTCAAGGGGAGCTTCATCTTCCTGAGCGACCTGGTGCGGCGCATCGACCGTCCGCTCCAGGTCGACTTCGTCGTAGCCGCAAGTTATGGCGCAGACATGGTTTCGAGCGGCACCGTGCGGCTCGTCTACGATCCCGAAACGCCACTCCGGGGTAAGCATATCCTGTTGGTCGAGGATATCATTGATACGGGCCGGACGCTCAATCGGATCGTGAAGGTGTTGCGGGAGCGCGAGCCCAGGAGTGTGAGGGTCTGCGCCCTGTTGCACAAACACGTGGCTGAGCACCTGGAGCTGGAGCCCTCGTTCGTGGGATTCGATGCCCCGCCGAACTTTCTCGTCGGCTACGGACTCGACCACGCCGAGAACTACCGGCACCTTCCTTATATCGCGAGTCTTTAAGTAAATGGCGAACCGGATTCCGCCCCCGCGGGACTTCAATTGGGGCCGCACGCTGCGCACGCTGTCGTTCTGGGCGCTGTTGATCGTCGGGTCGATCGCGCTGGTGCAGTTCGCGTCCAGCCGGCGGCAGGACGCGGTGGACGTTTCGTACACGCAGTTCACCGAGCAGCTCGAGTCGGGCAACGTGGTGTCGGTCGAAATCACCGAGCGCCAGGGGGTGCGCGGGGACTTCAAGAGTCCGGTCACCGTGGGGCACCGAAGCGCGCAGCACTTCACGACGTTGCTGCCGTTCGAGTCGAGCGATTCCTGGGTGTCGACGCTGCGCCAGAAGGGCGTGGACGTCCGCGCCAAGGAAGAGAAGCAGTCGTTCGGCGTCTTTCTCTTCAGCTTTCTGCCGTACCTCTTCATCCTCGGGCTCATCATCTTCATGCTGCGCCAGATGCAGCAGGGCGGCAATCGGGCCTTCGCGTTCGGCAAGTCGAAGGCGAAGCTCCTGTCCGGGGACACGCCCAAGGTGACGTTCGCCGACGTCGCGGGCTGCGACGAAGCGAAACAGGAGCTGGAAGAGATCATCGATTTCCTCAAGGACCCGCAGAAGTTTCAGCGCCTCGGCGGGCGGCTGCCGAAAGGCGCGCTGCTCGTAGGGCCTCCGGGGACCGGCAAGACGCT
>JBGPIJ010000208.1:0-5363 GCA_041484865.1 Gemmatimonadota bacterium | reverse complement strand
CTCGCCACGCTGATGTACATCGCCGTGGCGACGGGCGCCGTGCTCCTGTTCGCCGACGCCGACCCCACGAGCTGGCAGTGGCTGCTCACCGCCCATGTCCTTATCGTCACTCTCGTCGCGCTCGCGCCGCTCGCGCGCACCGCGGCGCCGGTGGGCCGGTTCGTCGCGGACTGGTATCCGATGCTCCTGCTCGGGGCGTTCTACATCGAAGTGGGCGTGCTGAACCTGGACGTCGGCTACCACCACGACCTCCTGATTCAGCACCTCGAGCAATGGGTGTTCGGCTCCCAGGTGTCGTATCGATGGATTCGCGAGATGCCGAACCCCGTCCTGTCCTGGGTCCTGCATACCTGCTATCTCGCCTATTACGCGATCCTGTTGTTCTCGCCTCTCGGCCTTTGGCTCTCGGGACGGCGCGACGCGGCCCGGCTCACGATCTTCGCGGTCGTCACGACCTTTTATCTGTGCTACCTGGCGTTTCTGTTCTTCCCCGTGGCCGGACCGCGCTACGCCTTCGCTCTCACCGACAATGCGGCGACGCGCGTCTGGCCGGCGCGAATGGCCCAGTGGCTGCTCGATCAGGGGGACTCGTGGGGGGCGGCCTTTCCATCGTCGCACGTCGCCGGGGCGCTGGTCGCGACGCTGTGCGCCTTTCGCTTCTGGCGTCCCCTCGGTCTGGCGTTGTTGCCGTTGACCGTGGGCCTCGTGTTCGCTGTGGTCTACGGCCAGTTCCACTACGCCGTGGACGCCCTGTCGGGCCTGCTGGTCGGCGTGGCGGTCATGAGTACGCTCACGGCGGGCTGGTCACGCAACCAAGCCCTCGAGATCGAGGCGGCGACGTCTCCCGCCTCGCCCGATCTCGAGTCGACGTAACCCCTCCTAGCCCTGCCCTTCCAGCCGCGCCGCGCGCGACGCGACCGTATCCAGGTCGCCCCCGAGCGCGTCCATCCGCTGCTGGAACCGGCAGTCAATGATCAACATGCCCACCACGAACCCCGCCAGGTTCACCAAGAAGATGATCGTGAAAATCAGCGGGTACGAGACCCACAGCCCGAAATAGAGGGCGAACCGTTTCACCCCGGGATCGAACTTCGACCGATGTGCGACGGTCGTCAGCAGGAAGATCGCGCCCAGCGCGAGCAGCGCGAGGCGGAGCGGCACCAGCCCCGCGTAGGCGAACGCGACGAAGATCAGCACTTCCGACGCCCGATCGAGCATATCGTCCAGGCGGCGCCCCGCCTCCGACCCCAGGTCGAACATGCGGGCGATGCCACCGTCGATTCCATCCATCACCTGCCCCACCGCCATGAGGACGAGCCCCGGGACCACCCGGCTGGTGGCGATCACCGCCGCGGCCACGACGCTCACCACGAACGCGGCCCACGTCACCCGGCGCGGCGTCGCCCCGAGCTTCAGGTGCAGCAGCCGGATCAGCGGCCCGAGCAGGCGATCCGACAGGCGGCCCACGCCGGGGGCGAAGTCAAACACGGTGCTGGGTCCAGTAGATCGCGATGTTCGCGGCCAGGAGCAGCGTGAACAGCACGGCCTCCTTCACTTTGTCGGGGATATTCACGAGCCAGCCGCGCGTGACGTACGCCGAGTACGGGTAGAAGGGCATCTTCTCGAATCGCACGCTGTAGTCCATCGCCACGTGAATCGCGAAGAACAGCACCGGCACGATCGTTCCGAAGAACAGCGCGAGCGGGATGACCCACAGCAGGGCGACCGGCTCCTGCAGCGACGAGCGCCAGTAGTAGTCGCGCTTGTTCTTCAAGCCGACCGCGCGCAGGTAGAACGGCGCCTTCACCGCGTGGTCCACGTCGACGCCCATCCCGAAGGCGTAGGCGAGGACCTTGTCCTGTCCCTCGAGACCCAGGGCCTGGACGCCGAGCGTCGTGGCGAGGAAGTGGGTGAAGATGGTCATTCAAGCGTTTCCGGCGAAGAAGAAGGTGGGATGGCGCGGTGGCCCGCGGACCAGACGAGGAGGAGCCCGATGCCGATCCAGACGAGGTCGCGCAGCCGCGAGATGATCGCCGTATAGACGCCCAGATGCGGATCCAGGCCGAGCATCTGGAACAGCAGGTAGAGGGACCCTTCTTTCGATCCCACTTCGAACGGCACGAAGAAAAAGAGGGTCTGGATCAGGGAAGACAGGCCGCCGATCACGTACGCGCGCAGGTAGTCGAGTTTGATCCCGACGCTCAACCCGATGAGATAGTACTCGCCCATGTAGATCGCGCGGCCCAGGTATTCGAGCGCGAGCGCGCCGGCAAAGCGGCCCGGCTGCCGGTGGTAGAACTCCGCGATCTGCTCGTCCATTTGGACCAGGAGTTCGCGCCGCGGCTCGAGCGTGCGGCCCAGCCGTCTGAGCAGCGGCAGGCGATGGAGCAGGTTGAGCATCTTCTCGAGCGCCCCACGCCGGTGACCCGAGAAGATGACGGCGGTGAGGAGGGTGAGCACGAGCGTGGCGACGGTAAGCCCGGCGACCACCCACGGAGTGTGCGGGAGCAGCGCGAAGCCGAATCCCAGGGCCGTGAGCCAGCTCAGGAGAAAGCCCAGCCCCCGCAGCACGTTGTGAATGATGACGGAGCCCGCGGCGCGCCGCGTGGTGAGCCACGGCGCCACCGCCGCGATCCGGAACGGCTCGCCCCCCACGTTCACCATCGGTGTGACGAAGTTGAGCGCGAACCCGGCGACCGTCACGAGGTAGAGGCGCCAGAACGACGGCCGGCGCGGCTCGCGGGCCATGACGAGCGCCCAAGACGCCACGTTGCACGAAACGGCGACGCCGTACAGGAGCAGGATCGGGATGAACATCCACCCGGTCTGCCGGGCGTCGGCCACCAGCACACCGAGCCCGATCCGCGAGACGAGAAATGCGAAGACGGCCGCGCCGGCGGCGAACAGCAGCAGCCGCAAGCGACGGCTCATAGACGAGCGGGCAGACTCTGGCCGGCTGAGCCGGACGCGGCGTACGCCTGCTCGAGCACGTCCGCCACCTGCGCGATATCCCGCAGCTCGTGCTCTCCCTCGCCCCGGTCCATCGCCGCGACGAACTCTTGGAACAGGCAGGCGAACCAGCGCCAGTACGACGCCTTGTCGAGCTCGCTCGTGAAGTCGAACCGCTCGATCTGTCCATCGCGCTCGAGCCTGAGCTCTCCGCCCTCCCACTCGATCGACCCCGCGTCGCCGATGAAACGGATGCGATTCTCGCGCCGCCGCGCGGCCCAGGTGAGAAACATGACGGCGAGGCGGTCGGGATAGGTCAGCAGCAGATTCGCGGTGTCTTCAACGTCGTACTCATGGTGCCGCAGCCGCCCGGTCCAGGCGTGGACGGCCTGCGGAGGACCGGCAACGTCCAGCACTTGATAGATGAGATGCGTGCCGTGATCCAGCAGAACACCGCCGCGGCTCGTCCCGCTGGTCCCCCGCCACGGCCGTCCCTCCGGCACGGCGCCCTGGTCCGCGAACTGCCGGTGGACGGCGAACTCCGCGAGATGCCAGCGCCCGATCGCGCCCCCCTCGAGCCAGTCGCGCACGCGCGTCCAGACGGGGTTGTGCCGATACTGGTGGCACGGCATCACCACGCGGCCCGCCGCCCGCGCCGCGGCCGCGATGCGGGCCGCTTCGGCCCGGTCGAGCGCGACCGGCTTCTCGCACACGACGTGGAACCCGCGCTCCAGCCCCCACAGCACCAGATCCAGGTGCGAGCTGGTGGGCGTACATACGTCGATGAAGTCGATCGGGCCGACGCGTTCGAGATCCTCACGGCGCCCGAGCAGCGGGAGTCCTTCGATGGGCGGCACATCGGCCGCGTCGACGACGGCCACGATCTCGACACGGTCCCGCACGCCCGCACCTTGCCGGAACGCCGGGAGGTGCGCGTTCCGCGCGATCCCTCCCGCTCCGATGACGGCACCCCGATAGGTCCTCGCGGGGCGCGCGGCCGGCTCAGTAGGCACTGGCCTCCCGCTCGAGCGTGCTCGAGAGGGCGCCGGCGTTGGCCTCGTGAAGAGGAAGGAGAACGACGAAGAGGACGAGATTCATCGCGAGCACCTCGGTCCATAGGAAGGCCGAAGGATGGCCCGCGATCGCGGCGAGCCCGAGCAAGGCGAAGCGGATGTTCTGCCCGAGCCAGCTACAGAGCGGGAGGAGCGATTGATGGCGGTCGCGGTAGGCGGCGCGGAACGACTCCGTGATGCCGGAGCGCCGCAGCAGCCGCAGCAGGTCGACCGTACGCGGGAACAGCTGCGTCTGCTGGCGCACGATGCCGGCATAGATGTAGGCGCCGAACCGCGCGAGCCATCCCGGACGGTCGGGGGCCTTCAGATCCTCGGGGAGGTCGAGCTCGCCCCCCGTCCCTTCACCCATCCGCAGGAAGCCGTTGCGAATGAAGTCGACCGACATGCTTTGTACCGAATGCGACAATGCCGCGGCGGCGACCAGCAGCACGCCCGGCCAGTGCCCGCCGGCGAGGGTGAGGCGGATAGCCAGGTGTACGTAAAGGTTGAAGAACCGCACGCTGTCGCCGATGCCATCGAGCGCCCGGCCGAACCGCGTGGACTTGCCCCGCAGGCGCGCCAACTGGCCGTCCACGCTGTCGAACAGGTCCGACACGATGAACAGGACGAGGCCGATCGCGTTGACCCAGGGATCGCGATACACGAACAGGTGGCCGGCGACGATCCCGATGAGGATCGACCACAGGGTGACCTGGTCGGCTGAAATGCCGGTCGGCTCGAGCACCCGGGCGATGCGGATGCCGATCCGGCGGTAGAACGCCAGGTCGATCCACTCCTCGACCGCGGTGCCCTTATGCAACAAATCGTTCGGCGGCTTCACCCAAGACGTCCTTCATGGTCGCGAGCGCGCTCATCGCTTCGTCTTCCCGGATCACGAGCGGCGGATTGATCCGGACCTCGGGGTTATAGATCATGGCGAGAACGCCGCGCGCGAGCAACGTGTCGAAGATCCAGCGGGTGGTCTTCTTGTCGAGCAGCGTGCGCGTGCCGGGCACGACCAGATCCATGCCGAGCAGGAGCCCACGGCCGCGCACGTCGCTCACGATCGGCAGCTCCGTCTCCCACGTCTTCATCTCGGCGAGCATCTGCCCGCCCAGCCGGCGCGCGTGCTCGACGAGCCCCTCTTCGATAATGGTCTCGACGGTGATCCGCGCCGCGGCTGCCGCGAGCGGGTTCCCGCCGTAGGAGGACGAGCTGCCGCTCGGGTTGGCGAACGGCTTGGCGAACGCGACCTCTTCGCGCGCGATGATCCCGCTCATCGGAAAGCCGCCGCCGAATCCTTTCCCGACGGTGAGGATGTCGGGGACGACATCCTCGTGCTCGATGGCGAACATCTTCCCG
>JBGPIJ010000207.1:0-5383 GCA_041484865.1 Gemmatimonadota bacterium | reverse complement strand
GGTGCATCAGGCGGAGCGCCTTGCGATACCCTTCGGGGTGCGCCATCCCGAAGTTGCGGCGCAAATTCTCCTTGGTGTCCCGCCCCTTCTGGTGCCCGATCACCATGACGCTCGCGCCTTCGAGCCGGGCCCAGCCTCCTACGATCGCCGGGTCGTCGCGGTACAGGCGGTCGCCGTGCAGCTCGACGAAGTCGCTGAAGACGATGCGGATGTAGTCCAGGGTGTACGGCCGCTTGGGATGCCGCGCCACCTGCACCCGCTGCATCGGGGTCAGCGTGCGGTACACCTCGACCCTGAGCGCCTCGAGCTTGTTCTCGAGCGTGGCGATCTCGGTCGAGACATCCATGGCCGACTCGCCCGCGACCCGTTTCAGCTCCTCGATCTGCCGCTCGAGCTCGAGCAGCGGGCGCTCGAAGTCCAGGGTATGGGTCGCCATCTACGCGACCGCCTTGAGCCGGACGTGCTCGGCGCCGACCAGCGCGCGCAGCGCGCTCAGCAGCTCCTCCGCCGCGTCGACGCGCAGCGTGCGGGAGCGCAGCTGGGCGGTCCCGCCGTTGCCGGCGGTCCCGCTCCACTCGACCAGGAGCGGCGCCGGTCCGGGGTGGGCGGCGCACAGCGCCGCCGCGGCGCGCGCGGTATCCCGGTCGGGCGGGCTCTCGATGGACCAGCAGAGCGCCACCGCGATCTCGCCGTTGCCGCGCAGCTCGCTCAGCGGGCGGGCCTGCTCCACGATGAAGGGCACCTGCTCCTCGCCACGATCGCGGGCGCTGTAACCGCCCGTGAGCAGCAGCGAATCGTCCGGTCGGATCACCTGGTTCAGGGCGGCCCATGCTTCAGGGAACACGAGCGCCTCCGCGGTGCCGTGGAAGTCCTCGAGCGTCAACCGGGCGTACTCGGCACCCTTCTTGGAGATCTGACGCTTGATGCCCGTGACGACGGCGGCGATGCGCACCTTGTGCTCGCTCCAGGTGGCGAGCGTCGCGGTTGTCCGAGTACCGAAAAGCTCCACCTCGGCGCGGTACTTGGCGAGGGGGTGCCCGGAAATGAAGAATCCGAGCACGGCCTTTTCCCGGACCAGGCGCTCGTGTTCGCTCCAGGGATCGACGTCCGGGAGGCGGGACGCGGGATGCGGAGTGCGGGACGTGTCGCCGAACAGCGCGTGCTGTCCGGCGCTGCGCTCGTCCTGGCGGGCCTGGGCCTCCCCGAACGCGTGCTCGAGCGCCGCCACGAGCTGCGCCCGGTGGCCGCCCAGCGAGTCGCACGCGCCGGCGTCGACGAGCGCCTCGAGCACGCGCTTATTGCACAGCCGCAGGTCGATCCGATCGCACAGCTCCACGAGCGAGCGATACAGTCCGGCCTCGCGGCCGGTGAGGATCGAGGCGATCGCGCCCTCGCCGACGTTCTTGATCGCGCCGAGTCCGAAGCGCAGCCGGCGCTCCCCGACCACGGTGAACTTGAACCCTGATTCGTTCACGTCCGGCGCCAGGACCTCGAGGCCCATCTCCCGCGCCTCGTTGATGTACTGCACGACCTTGTCGGTGTTGCCGATTTCCGACGACAGGAGCGCCGCCATGAACTCGGCGGGGTAGCGCGTCTTGAGCCAGGCGGTCTGGTAGGCGAGCACCGAGTAGGCGACCGAATGGGACTTGTTGAATCCATAGCGGCCGAAGGTCTCGATCTGGGCGGCGATGTCTTCGATCACCCGGCGGGCGTGGCCCGCGGCGACGGCGCGCTCCACGAAGCGGCCCAGCTCCTGCTGGATCAGCTCCTTGTCCTTCTTCCCCACCGCCTTGCGGAGCACATCCGCCTCGGCGAGCGAGAACCCGGCGAGGATGTTGGCGATCCGCATCACCTGCTCTTGATAGACGATGACCCCGTAGGTGGGGGCGAGGATCTCGGCGAGCGCGGGGTGCGGGTAGCGCACCGGCTCGCGGCCCAGCTTGCGATTGATGAACACGAGGTGCATCCCGGTGTCCAACGGACCGGGGCGCAGCAGCGCGTTCGTCGCCACGAGGTCCTCGAACCGATCGCACTTCATGTTCCGGAGGCAGTCGGTAGCGAGCGGCGACTCGAACTGGAAGATCCCCCCCGTGCGGCCCGAGCGGAGCAGCGCGTAGACTGCGGGATCCGCGAGATCGAGGGTATCGACGTCGAGCGTGACGCCGTAGCGCTCGCGCACCATCTGCGTGGCGTCATGGATCACCGTGAGCGTCTTCAGGCCGAGGATGTCGATCTTCAGCATCCCCACCTTCTCCAGGGCGACCATGTCGTACTGGGTGATGACGGCGTCGGGCTCCTGCGGGGCGAGGCAGACCGGGACGTAATCAACGAGCGGCCCCGGGGCGATGACCACGCCGGCGGCGTGCACCGACGCGTGCCGTGCCAGGCCTTCGATGCGGGTCCCGAGGTCGAGCACTTTGCGCACCCGCTCATCCTGGCGGAGCAGGGCTTTCATGTCGGGCGAACGCTCCGCCGCCTCGCGCAGCGTCAGGGTGAAGCCGGGGGACGCCGGAATCATTTTGGTGAACCGATCGACCTCGCCCGGCTCGATGCGGAGCGTGCGCGCGACGTCGCGGAACGCGGCGCGGGCCTTGAGCGTGCCGAACGTGATGATCTGGCCGACCGACTCACGCCCGTAGCGCTCGCGGACGTACTGAATGATTTCGCCGCGCCGCTCGAAGCAAAAGTCGAGGTCGATGTCGGGCATCGAGACGCGCTCGGGATTGAGGAACCGCTCGAACAGCAGATCGAATTTCAGCGGATCGATCTTCGTAATGCCGAGTGCGTATGCGACGAGCGATCCGGCCGCCGACCCGCGCCCGGGGCCCACCGGAATGCCGCGATCCCGTGCCGCCTTGATGAAGTCATAGACGATCAAGAAATAGCCCGCGTACCCGGTGCTGGCGATGACGTCGAGCTCGTATTGCAGGCGTTGCTCGACGGCGGGCGGGAGCGGATCGCCGTAGCGAGCCAGCGCGCCCGCGCGCGCGAGATGCACGAGGAAATCGCCGTCCGACGCGAACTCCGCCGGCCGCGGATACTGCGGCAGGAAGTAGCGCTTCTCGAAGTCGAACTCGCAGCGCTCGGCAACCCGCGCCGTCTCCGTGATGACTTCCGGATGCCCGGGAAAGAGTGCATGCATCTCCGCTTCGGACTTGACGTAGCTCTCCTGGCCGGTGAACCGGAACCGGTTGGGATCGTCCAGGTCCTTGCCGGTGCCGATCGCGAGCAGCACGTCGTGTGCCTCGGCGTCCTCGCGGCGCAGATAGTGGGCGTCGTTGGTGGCGACCACCGGGATGCCGAGCTCGTTCGCGAGCCGGAACACGCCGTCCGTCACCACGCGCTCGTCGGCGATCCCGTGGTTCTGCACCTCGAGCCAATAGCGATCGGGACCGAACAGGTTGGCGAACCAGCTGGCGCTCGCCTTCGCCTGCTCGTAGTTGCCCTGGCGGAGGTACAGCGCGATCTCGCCCGACAGGCAGGCCGCGAGGCAGATGATCCCTTCCTGGTACTGGGCGAGGACCTCGCGATCAATGCGCGGCCGCCGGTAATAGCCCTCGAGAAAGCCGATCGAGGAGAGCCGGACCAGGTTCGCGTAGCCGATGCGGTTCGTCGCCAACAGGACCAGGTGGGAGTAGTCGGCGGGGGCGTCCTGGACCTTCTCGCGGCGGCGCCGGCTGCCGAAGGCCACGTAGGCCTCGAATCCCAGGATCGGCCGGATCTTCCGGGCCTTGGCTTCCGCGTAGAACGCCCAGGCGCCGTACAGGTTGCCGTGGTCGGTGAGCGCGATCGAGTCCATGCCCAGCTTCTGGACGCGCTCGATCAGATCGGGAATGCGGTTCGCGCCGTCGAGGAGGGAGTACTCGCTATGGGTATGGAGGTGGACGAAGGGCATCTCGCCTAGCGGGCCCGCCGCTCCAGCTCGTCGAGCACGCGGTCGAAGGGCTGACCCTTCGCCTCGAGCAGCACGAGAAGATGATAGAGAAGATCGGCCGCTTCGCTCGTGAGGCGCGCGCCGTCTTCCGCGAGCGCCGCCACGACTGTCTCCACGGCTTCCTCCCCCACCTTCTGTGCCACTTTCGGGGTGCCCTGGTCGAGCAGCCGGGCGGTGTAGGACCCGCTGGGCCGGGCGCGCGCCCGGTCGGCGATCGTGGCCGCGAGGCGGTTGAGGACGCTGCCCGTGGCCGCCCCGAAGCAGGTCGGCGTTCCGGTGTGACAGGCCGGGCCCTGCTGATCCACGACGTACAGCACCGCGTCCCCGTCGCAATCGACGCGCACGTCCTGGACCTTTTGCACGTGGCCGGAAGTCTCGCCTTTGCGCCACAGCTTGCCGCGGCTGCGGCTGTGGTAATGCGCTTCGCCCGTATCCCGGGTGCGTTCCAGCGCTTCGCGATCGGCGTAGGCCAGCATGAGTACGGCGCCCGACAGGCCGCTCTGAGCGACGACGGGGACGAGTCCGTCGTCCCCGAAGTGCACGGCCTCAATCCAATTTTGTTCAGTCACTCCGTAAAAATACCGGCGGCCCCTTGCATTGTCAAAAGCCCGCGTGTGCGCATATGTTGCGCGCCATGCGGTGGGTCGTGAAACTATGCGCGCTGGGTGCGGCGGTGATCCTGCTGCATCGCGTCGTCGCCGCCGGCCCGCTCGAAGCTCGGGCGGCGCTCGCGCTCGGATTTTTGCTTTGCGCGGCGTGGCTCGGCCGAGGGCTCGCGGATCGCGCGCGTGTTCCGCCCGTCACCGGTTTCCTGCTGCTGGGATTCTGCATCGGGCCCGCGTGGCTCAACGTCGTCCGCTCGGAGGAGTTGGGCGCGCTGGCGTTCATCGGAGACGCCGGCCTCGCGCTGGTCACGCTCGCGGCCGGGGCAGCGCTGTTTGCGCCGGCACTGCGTGTCGAGCGCTCGACACTCGCGCGGCTCGCGGCGGGAACGATCGCGTTCCCGTTCGTCGCGGTGGCGCTCGTCGCGCTCAGCGTGAGTCACTGGTTCCCGCTCACGGTCCATCAGCCGTTCGGCAGCGCGTTCGTCGCCGTGTTGGCACTGGCGACGCTCGCCGTCACCTCCTCGCCGACGCTCACCGCGGCCGTGATCGACGAACCGGGTGCCGCCGAGCATGGTCGCTTTGCGCGCACCATGTTCGGCGTGACCGTCGTGAAGGATCTCGCCGCGGTCGTGTTGCTCACGCTGGTGCTCGGGCTGGGCGGATGGCTCGGGAGCGCGGGAGCGGAGCACGGGGGCCTCGGGCTCGCACTGCTCGGGCGGGCCGCCGCGTCGCTCGCCGCCGGCGCGGTCGTGGGTGTGCTGCTCGATCACTATCTGACGCTGCTCCGGAGCGACGCCAGCGTGGCGCTCGGCGCCTTCGCGTTCGGCGCGACGCTGTGCGCGCG
>JBGPIJ010000206.1:0-5398 GCA_041484865.1 Gemmatimonadota bacterium | reverse complement strand
GGCGTTCGACCTGGGGGCCGCGTGCACCGGCTTCCTATACGCGCTGAACGTGGCGGAAGGCCTGGTGGCGTCGGACCAGGCCTCGAACGTGCTGGTCGTGGCGTCGGAGAAGCTGACCACGATCACCGACATGACCGACCGCACCACCGCGGTGCTGTTCGGCGATGGCGCCGGCGCCACGCTGATCCGCCGCAGCACGCACGGGCGCGGGATCCTCGCGAGCTACATGAAATCCGACGGCACGCTCGCCGACCTCCTGCACCGGCCTGGGGGCGGAGCCTCGCACCCACCTGACGAGCAGATGCTCAAGGAGCACTCGTACTACATCAAGATGGCCGGCCGCGAGGTGTTCAAGGCCGCGGTGCTCTCCATGGCCGACGCGTGCGACCGGGTGCTCGAGCGGGCCGGCCTCACGAGCGCCGATATCGATCTGCTCATTCCCCACCAGGCGAATATTCGCATCATCGAAGCGACCGCGAAGCACGCCGGGATCCCGCTCGACCGCGTATTCGTCAACGTGGAGCGCTACGGCAATACCTCCGCGGCATCCGTCGCCATCGCCCTCGACGAGGCGGTACGGAGCGGCCGATTGCAGGCGGGGATGACCGCGATGTTCGTGGCGTTCGGGGCGGGCTTCACCTGGGCGAGCATGGTCGTACGGTGGTAGCCACGCCCCGCCCGACCGTCTGGCTCTGTCCGGGTCAGGGCGCGCAAAAAGTGGGGATGGGGAAAGATCTCGCCGCCCGGTTTCCGGCGGCGCGGGCGACGCTCGATGCCATCGACGAGGCGCTCGGCTTCGCGCTGACCCGCTTGATGTTCGAAGGCCCGGAAGACGAGCTGACGGCCACGCACAACGCGCAACCGGCTATCCTCGCGCACACCGCGGCCGTCTACGCCGTTGTCGGGACGACGATCGCCGCCGCCGCCGCCGCGGGCCACTCGCTCGGCGAATACTCGGCGTACTTCACGAGTGGTGCGCTGGCCGCGCCCGAGGCCGCCAGGGTGGTGCGCCGCCGCGGCGAGCTGATGCAGCAGGCCGGGGACGCGCGACCCGGCGCGATGGCCGCCGTGCTCGGCCTCCCCGCGGCGGACGTCGCCGCCGCGTGCCAGGAGATCTCGGGCCAGGGCGGCACCTGCGCGCCGGCGAACCTGAACGCGCCGGACCAGACCGTCATCTCGGGCGACCCGGACGCGGTCGCGAGGGCCGGTGAGGCGTGCCGCGCGCGCGGCGCCAAGCGGGTGATCCCACTCAAGGTGAGCGGCGCCTTCCATTCTCCGCTCATGGCCTCGGCGGCGAGCCAGCTGCGCGTCGTCCTCGACCGCGCCGCGTTTTCCGAACCCCGGATGCCCGTGCTCGCCAACGCCACCGCCGAGGCGGTCACGACCGCCGCCCGCGCCCGACGCCTCCTCGTGGACCAGGTCACGGCGCCGGTCCGCTGGGTCGAGTGCGTCGAGCACGCCGCGCGCATCGCGGGAGAGGGCGCGCGGTTCATCGAGATCGGCCCCGGCAACGTCCTGAGCGGATTGCTCAAGCTGATCCTCCCCGGCGCGGCCTCCGTCACGCTCGGGACGGCGGATGACGTGTCGAAGTTCCTGGAGGCGGCGTGAGAGTCGACCTCGGCGGCAAGATCGCGCTCGTGACCGGCGGCAGCCGCGGCATCGGCTTGGAGATCGCCACCGCGCTGCACCACGCCGGCGCGAAGGTCGCGCTGTTCGGGCGCGACGGCGGACGCGCCCAGGAGGCCGCCCGCACCCTGGGCGATACGGCGCGCGGCTACGCGTGCGACGTCGGCCAGGCCGCGCAGGTCGAGGCGGCGGTGGACGAAGCCGAGCGCGATCTCGGCCCAATCAACATCCTCGTCAACAACGCCGGGACGACGCGCGACAACCTCCTGTTCCGCATCAGCGAGGAAGACTGGGACACGGTGCTCGAGACCAACCTGAAGGGCACCTTTCTGGTGATGAAATCCGCCGCCCGCGCCATGATCAAGCGGCGCGCCGGCCGCATCATCAACATCACGAGCGTCGTCGGGCTCGCGGGCAACAAGGGGCAGGCGAACTACAGCGCTTCCAAAGCCGGGCTGATCGGCCTGACCAAGTCGGTCGCGAAGGAGCTGGCCTCCCGCAACGTGCTCGTCAACGCGGTCGCTCCGGGGTTCATCGACACGGAGCTCACGCGCGACATCCCCCCCGACGCCCGTCGGGCGCTTCTGGCCGCGATTCCGCTGGGACGGTTAGGCGGGGGCAAGGACATCGCGGCCGCCGTGCTCTTTCTCGCCTCCGAGTTCGCCAGCTACATTACAGGCCAGGTGCTGGTCGTCGACGGCGGCATGGTCCTGTGACCATTTTCCCACAGCTCCCCGAGGGTACCCATGGCAATGGACATGAAGCAGCTCGAAGAGAAGGTGAAAGACATCATCGTCGAAGAGCTCGGGGTTGAGCGTGACAAGCTCACGTCCGATGCGAGCTTCATGGAGGATCTCGGCGCGGACAGCCTCGACACGGTCGAGCTGGTCATGGCTTTCGAGAAGGAATTCGACATTGACATCCCCGACGAAGAGGCTGAGAAGCTGCGGACGGTGGGGCAGGCGCTACAGTACCTGCACGAGAAGATGGGGAAGTAGCTGGTGAAGCGCCGGGCGGCCATCACCGGCATCGGACTCCTGACGCCGCTCGGGAACGACGCCCGGACGACGTGGGAAGGCCTCGTGGCGGGTCGGTCCGGTGCCGGCCCGATCACGCGGTTCGATCCGGTCCAGTCATCGGTCAAGTTCGCCTGTGAGGTGAAGGGGTTCGAGCCGGCGCGCTTCCTCGATAAGAAGGAAATCCGTCGCTACGACCTATTCTCCCAGTTCGCCATCGCGGCGGCCGAGGAGGCCGTCCGCGACGCCTGCCTGTCGAGCAGCTGGGGCGCAGTGGACATGAAGCGCGTCGGCGTCATCATCGGCACCGGGACCGGCGGGGTCGCGACCTTCGAAGAAAACTGCCGCGCGCTGGTCGAGAAGGGGCCTAGTCGCGTCTCGCCCTTCTTCATTCCGATGTACATGCCCAACGTCGCGGCGGCACTGATCTCGATGCGCTACGGGGCGAAGGGGCCGAACTACTGCACCGTGAGCGCGTGCGCGTCGTCCGCACACTCGCTGGCGGATGCCACCCAGCTGATCCGCGACGACGAAGCCGACGTCGTGATCGCGGGCGGGGCCGAGGCCGCGATTACTCCGCTCGCCGTGGCGAGCTTCGCGAACATGAAAGCCCTCTCCGAGCGGAACGACGACCCCCAGACCGCCAGCCGGCCGTTCGACAAGGACCGTGACGGGTTCGTCATGGGGGACGGCGCCGCCGTGCTGATCCTCGAGGAATGGGAGCACGCCCGGCGGCGCGGCGCGAAGATCTACGCCGAGCTCGCGGGCTTCGGGATGACGGCCGACGCGTACCACATCACCGCGCCGGCGCCCGACGGCGCGGGCGCGCAGGAGGCGATGCGGCTCGCGATGAAGAATGCGGGCGTGTCCCCCGAGCAGATCGAGTACATCAACGCGCACGGCACGTCCACACCGCACGGTGACGCGGCCGAGACGGCCGCCGTGAAGAGCGTGTTCGGCGCGCACGCGCGGAAGCTGATTTTCGCCTCCACCAAGTCCATGACCGGCCACCTGCTCGGGGCGGCGGGCGCGCTCGAGGCGGCGGTGTGCGCCTATATCGTGCAGAGCGGCACGATTCCCCCCACGATCAACCAGTTCACCCCTGACCCGGCGTGCGACCTCGACTCCGCGCCCGGTCGCGCGGTGCAGCGCGAAGTGGACGTCGCGCTCTCGAACTCGTTCGGCTTCGGGGGGCACAACGTGACCCTCGCAGTTCGGCGGGCGGCATGAACACGGGCGGTCAGGCGATCGGACGGTCGGGCGGCCGAAGCGATGCCCGCCTGAGCGCGATCACGGAAAAGGTCGATCGGGGCGAGCGCCTATCGCGGGATGACGCCGTCACGCTGTTTCAGTCCCCCGACCTGCTGACCATCGGCCGACTCGCCGATCGCGCGAATCGCGCCAAGAACGGCGACCGCGTGTTCTTCGCCGCCAACCAGCACCTCAATCCCACCAACGTGTGCGTGCTGCGGAACACGTGCGTATTCTGCTCCTTCGCGCGCATGCCTCAGGAGGAGGGCGCCTACACCCGCACCCTCGAGGAGGTGTTCGCCGAGGCCGACGCCGCGCGGGCAAACCCGACGCGCGAGTTTCACATCGTCGGCGGGCTGCATCCGAAGATCCGGCTCGAGTACTACCTCGAGATGTTCCGCGGCCTCAAGGCCCGGCATCCCGGCGTCCACATCAAGGCGCTCACCGCCGTCGAGGTTGCCCACCTCGCCCGCATCGAGCACCTGAGTGTGCACGAGGTGCTGATCGCGATGCGCGAGGCAGGGGTGACGAGCCTGCCGGGAGGCGGCGCGGAAGTGTTCAGCCCCGCCGCCCGCGCCACCATCGCCGACCGGAAGCTCACGGGCGAGGAATGGTTGGCCGTGCACCGTGAGGCGCACGCGCTGGGCATCCCGTCCAATTGCACCATGTTGTACGGACATGTAGAAACCCTGGAGGACCGGGTAGACCACCTCCTCGCGTTGCGCGCGCTGCAGGACGAGTCGGGGGGATTCCTCACCTACATCCCTCTGGCGTATCACCCCGACCACAATGAATTGGGGGCGACCCTCGGCCGTACCGGCACGGCGACGACGGGCTTCGACGACCTGAAGAACATCGCGGTCGGCCGCCTGGTGCTCGACAACATCCCCCATGTGAAGACGCACTGGCCGATGGTGACACCGTTCCTGTCGCAAGTAGCGCTCACCTTCGGGTGCGACGACCTCGAGGGCACCGTCGTGTTCGAGCGCGTTTACCACGAGGCGGGAGCTGCGACGCCAATGTGGCTGTCGTACGATCAGATCGTCTCCCTCATCCGCGGCGCGGGGAAGGAACCGGTGGAGCGGGACTCGCTCTACCAGACGGTGCGGACCTTCGCGGACTACGTCCCCGGCTCCGCGGCGCCGCCGTCCCGACCCGAGGGGCCGGAAGGCCCCACGTTCCGCATCGAGCATCGCCACACTGCGGGGCGCCCGCGTCGCCTCGCCGCCGTCGACGCGGCGGAATGAGCATGAAAGTAGGCCGGATCGGCTACATCAACTGCTACCCGGTGTACGCCGCGATCGACCGCGGAGTAGTGCGCATGCCGGGCGAGCTCGTGACCGGAACGCCGGCCGAGCTCAACGAGCTACTGGTGGCAGGGGAGCTCGACGTCAGCGTGATCAGCGCGATCGAGTACGCGCGCCACGCGAAAGACCTCGTCCTGCTCCCCAAGCTTGCGATCTCCTGCGACGGTCCCGTGCAGAGCGTCGCCCTGTTCAGCAAGG
>JBGPIJ010000205.1:0-5402 GCA_041484865.1 Gemmatimonadota bacterium | reverse complement strand
TCACGTCGAGCACGATGGGCTTGATGCGCGCGAGCAGGCCGATGCGCTGGCGCGCCCGTCCGCCGCCCCCGCCGAAGCTCGCGGTGCCACTCAGCGTATCCCGTGCGGTCACATCGATGAGGTATAGCTCACCGTTGAGCTTGTATACATAGCCCGCATAGGATCCAGTACTCCGGGGTGGCGTCCCGGTGACGAGCGCGTTCGGGAACGCGAGCGAATCAGTCTGATAGATCCCCCGGCCATTGTACGTCGCCGGGTCCCAGGTCCGCACGACGTCGTATGCGCCCAACTCGGCGATGCCGAACGACTGCTCGAGCCGGCGGGTGGATTCACCGACGCGCTGCTCCTGGGTGCCGGCGAACAGCGCGCCCGCGACCAGCGCCCCCACGATCACGAGCGCGAAGATCGCGATCGCGAGCGCCATACCTCTTTCGTTTCGTGCAGTGTACGTCGTCATGGACCGCTCCTTGGAGTTCATGAATGCGCCGTTCTGTTCTAGAGGCATTGGCGTAACGGCAGCGAGCCGACGCCGCACCGCGGACTGTTGCGCAGCGCGACACGAATGCTCACGCTGTCGTACTTGTAGGCCAGCGCGCCCTCGTTCGCGGCCCGGACCATCTGGGCCGTGCGGGCGCGCAACTTGATGTCGATCAACGCGACCTTGTTCCGCGTGGCGGTTACCGTGGTGCCGGTGGTGTCGTAGTACGTGAACCTGAGGCCGTTTGCGCCCATCAGCGGACCGACGAGCGGCTGGGTCGTTCCGGCGCCGACCTGCTGTGCCAGATACCACTGATTGTCCGACGACGACTGCCACAGCTTGTAGGTCATCGTCGAGTACCCGCGGACGGGCGCTCCGGCGGTGACCGCACCCGCCGTATTGGTGACCGTGGCGGTCCAGACCGGCGTGGCCACGACTCTGTAACCCGCCTTGCCATCGGTGCAGTTCTGGCTCACCTCGCTCACGACCGCGCCCCGCACCCAGTTGTCGTCCGTGCGCTTGTTCGGGTTCCCCTCCCAGTACGCGAGGATCGAGTCACCGCCCTGGAAGTACTGCCGGTCGCCGAAGAACAGCGCCTGGCGCACGGTGAAGCTGATGTTGCCGACTGCCCCGAGCACCGGCGCGTCGCAAATGAAAGCGAGCTGGCGCATGGCGCGTATGGTGATCGAGCTCGTATCCATGGCGATGATGTCCGAATCCCCCGCATCCATCTCGCGGAATTCACCCGGGAGAATGGTGGCCGCGGCGCGAATGTTCTGCTGCAGATCGATGCGCTGAGTCTGCGCCGCGAACGTCCGCTGATTGTTGAGCAGCACCTTGTACAGCCCGGTGGCGAAGATCCCGAGCAGTACCATCGCGATCAGCAGCTCGACGAGGGTGAACCCTCGACGTCTTAGAAGAGGCATGAGATTTCGCTTTCCATGATGTCGGTGCGCCAGTTCCCCTTAGCCGTCTGGTACCTGGCCGTGTCCACGATCGTCCAGTGGTTGGCGGTCGGACTCGCAAATCCCCATGAATTCGTTGCGACCACCGTTCCGCTCTGCGTCGTCAACGTGTCCTTGCCGGCGGTCTGCGTCCGGCAACCGGTGACGCGGAGCAGCTCGATGCGCCGCGAAGCGAACGTCGCGGCGTTGGCCGAGCGCTGCCCCCGGGCGATCATCCGGGTCACGAGGGCCGAGGTGGTCACCAGCCCCAAGAGGCCGACCGTAAGCACGATGATCGCGATGATTACCTCGACGATCGTGAAGCCCCGCTCGCTTTTCATCGGACCACCTTTCCGAGCGTGTTGATCAAGATCGAGTCGCGCCCGCCGGACGTGGTCGTGAACCGGACCGTGTTCTGCCCGCCCGTGAGGCTCAAGCCGCGCGGGTCGAACTGCACGGAATCGAGCGTCTCGGTCATCGTCACGTTGTAGAGCTTGGCGAGCTTGCTGACCACGCCAATAGTGTCGATCGTCCCCGACCCGCTCGTCGTCATTCGAGGGCACACCGTCACCCAAACCGTGCCGGGCGACGACGCGAAGTGCACCACGCCGCGGCAGCCGCGCTGGATCGCAGCGGCGCGAGCGGTCGCCACGTACGTGCCCGCCGCAACCCGGGCAGCGCGTACGTTGGTCTTCGAGATCGCGTCCTTGATCTTCGGGAACCCTATCATCACGAGGACCCCGACGATCGCGAGCGCGACCATGAGCTCCATAATCGTCACACCGCTTCTGCGTAAAGTGTCTTTCATGGCCCGGATACAGTACAGATTGCGTGCCAACAGATAAGTTATTGTGCAAAAAGGAGTTGACTACAATGAATTGGGGATTCTGCCCTGCAAACTACTGCAGACCTGCAAGAAACTGCACTATTCCACGTTGAGCCGGTCCATCTTGTAGAACAGGGTTCGCAAGCTCACACCCAGCTGGCGCGCCGCGGCACGGCGGTTCCCCCCCGCCGCTTCGAGCGCGGCGCGGATCGCCTGGCGTTCCGCAGCCTCGGTGGCGACGCGCAAGGTGACTCCCGCACCCGCGTTCCCAATCGGCTCCGAACCGGCGGCACGGCGCGCGGTAAAGTCAGCGGGCTCGAGTACCTCCCGGTCCGAGAGCACCGCCGCCCGCTCGATCGCATGCTGTAGCTCGCGCACGTTGCCGGGCCAGGGCTGCTGCTCGAGCCAGGAGAGCGCCTCGGGGGAGAGGCCCACCCGTCGGCCCATGCGCCGCGCGAGCTGCGCCGCAAAGTGAGCGGCGAGCGGGAGGATGTCCGCGCGCCGCCGGGCGAGAGGCGCGAGCGACAGCGCAACCACGTTGAGGCGATAGAACAAGTCCTGGCGGAAACGCCCCTCCGCGGCTTCGGCCTCGAGATCCTTGGCTGTCGCCGCCATCACGCGCACGTCCACACGCCGCGTTTTCGAGTCGCCGACCCGGCGCACCTCGCCCTCCTGCAATACCCGCAGCAGCTTGGCCTGAAGCTCGAGCGGCAGCTCGCCCACCTCGTCCAGCAGCAACGACCCGCCCTCGGCCTGCTCGAAGAGGCCCGGCTTGTCCGCACTGGCTCCGGTGAACGCGCCGCGTACATGTCCGAACAACTCCGATTCGAGGAGTGCCTCCGGTATCGCGGCGCAGTTGATCGCGACGAAGGGCTTGGCGGCCCGGGGGCTGGCGCGGTGAACGGCCTGGGCCACGACCTCTTTCCCAGTACCGCTCGCACCGGTGATCAGGAGGGTCGTCTTGTGGGCAGCCACCCGCCCCACGATCGCCAGCACCTCGCGCATCGCCTCGCTTTCCGCGACAACGACCCGTCCATCGGGCGTGTTCTCCAACTGTGCCCTTAGTGTCGCAATGGTGCGCCCCAACTGTTCGCGTTCCGCAGCCTTGCGGAGCGTCAGGATCACTTCGTCCGGTCGGAACGGCTTCGCTATGTAATCGTAGGCCCCCTCTTTCATGGCCTCGATGGCAGCGTCCTCCGCCCCATACGCGCTCATCATCACGACCAGCGCCTCGCCCCCCGCCGCGCGATATGCCCGCAGGAACGACAAGCCGTCGAGGTGAGGCATACGTACGTCACACAGGATCATGTCGAACGCTTCCCCGGTGGCCCGCTCGAGCGCGGTCTTGCCGTCGCTCTCGGCGGCGACTTCGTACCCGGCATCGCTGAGCAGCAGGCCCAAGCTCTGTCGCAGCCCGGGCTCATCGTCGACGATGAGGACGCGCGTCACGCGTCACCCCCTGCCCAAAAAGGAAAGAAGAGCTTGAACACCGCGCCCCCTTCGCGCGCGCGATCGACCCAGATGACCCCCCCCATGTCGTCCACGACGCGAGCGACGATTGCGAGCCCCAGGCCAGTGCCCTGGCCGGGCGGTTTGGTGGTGAAGAACGGGTCGAAGATCCGCTCGCGATCCTCGTTCGGGACCCCCGTCCCGGAGTCCGCGACGAACAGGAGCGCCCCCCGAAGGCCCGCCACGAATTCGATGCGCGCTGCGCGGCGTGCCGGCAGCCGAGGAAAGGCGCTGCCCGTGGCGTCCCCCGTCCTGCGCGGCGCGGCGCGGCCCGGCTCGTAGGTAGAAGCGCTGGCGCCGAGCACCACGGTGCCGCCCGGGGCCGCGTCGGCCGCGTTCAAGACGAGGTTCACGAGCGCCTGCTCGAGCAGATGCGGGCTCGCCAGGATTTGGGGGACATCGTCGCTGACGTCGATCTGGCCGCGGACCCCCTTCAAGGCCCCCTGCGACTCGAGCAAGGCGAAAGCGCCCCGGACCACAGCGGCGGGATCCACTGGTTTGAGAACTTGGTCCCGCGGCCGGGCGTAGTCGAGGAGCCCGCGCACGATGGCATCGATCCGCTCCAGCTCGCGAGTCAATCCCTGAACCACCTCGGGCTCCGCTCCGCGGCGGCGCAGCACCTCCGTGTACGTCCCGATCGCGCCGAGCGGATTTCCGACCTCGTGCGCGATTCCCGCCGCGAGCCGCCCGATGCTCGCGAGCTTCTCGGCGTGCACCAACTGGCTCTGATAGTCGAGCAGGTGATCGGTCATCCGGTTCAGCCGCTCGGCCAGCACGGTGAAGTCCCGGGTTTCGGCATCCGGCGCCCGCGCGCCGAGGTCGCCGCCCGCGACGGCATCCACGACCGCGACCAGCTGCTTGACGGGCCGGAGCACGTGCCGAGTGACAACGTAATGACCGAACACGATGAACACCGCGACGTCGAGCGCGATGATGAGGAACAGCAGCGAAAACGCGCCCTGAGGCGCCAACGCGCTCGCCAGCAGGGTCGTCCCCACGGCAAGCAGCAACGCGGCGGCGGCGAGGAATGCGAGATTGAAGAGCAGCTCGGTTCGCAGCGACGGCTTCAGGCTCATGTCTACTCAATAGGTATACGAAAAGGGCGGCGGGGAAAGACCCGCCGCCCTTTGATGATTACTCTTCCCCCCACGCCTTACGGGCTACTGTTACCGAAGTTGATGTTGACCTCCCAAACCGCCATAGCTGGAGGAATGGTGAACGTATAGCAGCCCCCAGCCGCTGGCACCGTCTGGGTGAAGCCGGCCTGCTGCACTTCGCACACTGTGTACGTGCCGCCAGGTAGTGCAGTGAAGGCATAGTTCCCCGCGGCGTCGGTTACCGCCGTTGCGTTCACGACCCCGGTCAGCAGGATGGACCAGCCGCCGGCACCTGGGTCATAGAAGTCGAGTACGCCGTTGGCATCAGTGTCCAAGAACGTCGTCCCATGAATCTCCGCGATTCCCGTCGGAGGGGGCGGCGGCGGGGGCGGGGGCGGCGTGGTCGGCGCGCACTCTTCGTCGTGCTTGTTGGTGTTCACCGGTTTGTCCTTCTTGACAATACCGGGAGCGTCCCGAGAGTGGCCCCGATCGTGTCCGGGAGTCGCCATATAGCGGCACTTCTTGTCCCCGTCCCAGTCACTGGGGCG
>JBGPIJ010000204.1:0-5436 GCA_041484865.1 Gemmatimonadota bacterium | reverse complement strand
CGACAGGTACCGCTCGTTGTTCGACACGTTCTTGATGCCGACAATGCGCTTGTCGACTTCGAATTCGGTGATGCGGTCGACCAGCAGGAACGGATAGCGGTGCGGAAGCACATCCATGATGCGCCCGATGTCCATCGTGGGTGCCCCGGCGCGCTTCGCGGTCCGAGACAGCGCGCGCGCCAGCGCCACGTTACCCTTGTGGCTGGGCCGGAGCGCCACGATGTGGGCCCGGATCCGCGCCCCCGTCAGGGCGAGATCGCCGACTACGTCCGCCGTCTTGTGCCGCACGAATTCGTCGGGCCAGCGCAGCGTGCCGCCGTTCACGACGGCACACTCGTCCAGCAGGATCACGCTCGCGGTCGACGCGCCCTTGATCAGGCCCTTGGCCCGCAGTTCGGCGATCTCGCTCGTGAATCCGAACGTGCGGGCCGGCGCCAGGTCGCGCGCGAAGTTGTGAGGCGTGATCTCGTAGCTGCCCGCCTGCCGCCCGATGAGCGGATGCGGCCACTCGATGGCGACCGTGAGCCGCAGGTCCTTGGCCGGCGCTACGACGTAGGAGCAGTCGTCCTCGGTCACCGTAAACGGCGCCTGCACCGTCAGCACGACCGGCTCGCCCCCCACCTCGACGGGGTGCGCCGTCTCGAGCGCCTCGAAGTAGGGCTGGACGCTGCCGTCGAGAATCGGCGGCTCGGGGCCGGTGAGCGTGACCGTCAGGTCGTCGATTTCGTGCGCCGCAGCGCCCGCGAGGAGGTGCTCGACCGTGTGGATCGTCGCGTCGCCGTGGCCCAGCGCCGTGCGCCGCTCCACGGCCTCAACCTCGGTCAGACAGGCGCGAACCTCCGGCTGGCCCGGCAGATCGAGGCGGCGGAAGACGATCCCCTGGCCCGACGGGGCGGGAAGGAACGTGGCCTCGGTGGTGGCGCCGGTGTGGAGCCCGACGCCGCGAAGCGAGGCGGGGCGCTCGATCGAGCGCCTACTTGGGGGCATGGTGCGCTCGAGCCAGCGCCTCCAGCTCGTCCACGATCCGCGCCAGGCGATAGAGCGCCCCCTGCGCGCGCAGGAATTCTCGGTGCTCTCGCGCTGGATAGCCCGACACCGTGGCCCCCGGGGCGATCTCCCCGATCACGCCCCCCTGCACCGTCACCCGGGCCCCCGCGCCGACCGTCACGTGATCCGCGAGTCCGGCCTGGCCCGCCAGGAATACATCGTCGCCCACGTGCGTGCTCCCCGCGACGCCCGCCTGACCCGCGATGAGACAGCGCGCGCCGATGTGGACGTTGTGGCCGATCTGGACCAGGTTGTCGATCTTCGTCCCCGCGCCGATCACGGTGTCGTCCACGCTCCCCCGATCGATGGTCGTGTTCGCGCCGACTTCCACGTCATCGCCGATGATGCAGCGGCCGATCTGTGGAATCTTGCGGGGCACCTCCCCCCGCCGGCTGGGGATGTACCCGAACCCGTCGCCGCCGAGACGCACGCCCGCGTGCAGAATGACGCGGTCGCCGATGATGGTACCGCTGTAGCACACGACGTGCGGGAACAGGCGCACGTCGTTGCCGATCGAGACGTGGTCCCCCACCACTGTCCCGGCGCCGAGCCGAACGTTGCGACCCAACCGGACGCCGTCGCCCAACACGACGTGGGGCCCGATCGCCACGGGATCCTCCCACACCGTGCCCCGGCCGATGACGGCGGTGCGATGCACGCCCGGCTCCCACGCCGCTTCCGGGTAGAGGACGGGGATGATGGCCGCGAGCGCCACGTGGGGATCGGACACGATCACCCGGCAGGTGGGCCCGGCCGGCTCGGCCGCGAACTGCTGCGGGCAGAGCACGATGGCCGCTCTAGAACGTTGAAAATACGGGAGATAGCGCTTGCTGGCAAGAAAAGAGAGCTCGTCCGGGCCGGCACGGTCGAGCGGGGCGATGCCCAGCACACTCACATCCGCTGGTCCGATCAGCCGCCCGCCCGACAGCGTCGCGAGCTCGCCCGCCGTGATTCGCCGCTCGGGAGCGCTCACGGCGTCGCGGTCACTGGCTGCGGCGCAGCCGCTCCAGCACCTTGCTCGTGAGATCGAGCGACTGGTCCGCCGCTACGATGCCGCTCCCAGGAGCGTCGGCGTCGAAGATCAGGGTGTAATTCCCTTCCGCGCGGAGACCCTGAATCACGGCATTGATGCGCGCCTGAATCGGCTGCAACAGCTCCTGCTCCCGCTGCTGCGCCTTCTGCTGCAGCTCGGTCGAACGCTGTTCGAGCCGCTGTTGCATCCCCTGGAGCTCTTTCTGCTTGGCCGTCTTGGCGGTCGGGGACAGCGCGATCGACTGCTGGTCGAACGCCTGCACGGAGGAGTCGAGCTGCTTCTGCAGCCTCTGGACCTCGTCGCGGTACCCCTGAAGCTCGCGATTGAAGCTTGACTCGGCCGCCTGGTAGCCGGGCGTCTGCTGGAGGATTTGCCGGGAATTGATGAACCCAAGCTTGGGGGTCGGGCCGGCCTGCGCCGCCGCCAAGCTCGCGCCGAGGACTCCGAGGACGACCCATACACCGACTGCACGCGTCATAACCGTCTCCGTAAAGAGAGAACCACGTCACCGGACGGGCGCCGCCAGCGGCGTCCGTCCTACTGGAAGAGGAGGTTGCCGAGCCGGAAGTGGATCTTCCACCCGGGCGCCGGTTGCCCCTGGAGGTTTGTGCGGTCGAACCCGTAGGCCCAGTCGATCCCGATCGGCCCGATGGGCGAAATGACGCTCAGCCCCAGGCCCGCGCCCCGAAACAGCCGGGTCGGGTCGAACGCCGACGCCTGAGACCACACGTTCCCGGCATCGGTGAACGCGGCGAGATAGAATTGCTGCGACAGACGCAGGCCCAACTCGCCGGTCATGCTGAGAAACGCCTTGCCGAAGGCTGCGGGACTCGCCACGCCAGTGCTCGCGTGCGGGTCGTACCCGTTCGGCGTGATCGAGAACTCGTCGTAGCCGCGCAGCGGGATGCCGAATTGCGTACCGCCCATCGTGAACAGCTGGTTGAAGAACGGGGCATCGCCGAACACGAATCCCGACCGCGCCGACAGGGCCATCACGAACTTGATCGGCGCCTTGTTGGGCTTGCCGAATTGCCCCAGGGGGGCGAACCAATGCCCCTCGAGATCGAGGCGTTGGAAGTTTCCCGTCCCGCCGAGCACGCCGCCGCTCTGGGAGATCCCGACCTGGTGCATCGTTCCGCCGGTCGGGAACGGCATGTCGATACGGGTATCGCGCATGATCGACGCGCCCAGGGTGGACCGGAGACAGTCGTTGCAGCTGAAGGCGCTCGAGAATGCGACGTTCGATGTCGCGCCGGCGAACGTCTGGATGTCGGCCCCGTAATTCAGGAACAGCCGCGTGTAGCGGTCGCCGAATGCCGGGAACCCGAACTGCAGGGTGGCCCCGCGGGTCGTGAGCGTGCCGAGGTTCGAGATCTGGTAGCGCACCCGGTAGTCGTGCACGTCGAGCGTACCGGAGATACGCGACTGCCGGATCGCGGGATCGGTGTACGACACGATGAATTCATTCACGTTCTGTCCGAACTGCCACTGGAACTTGCCCCGCTTGCCCTGGCCCAACAGGTTGGGCTCGTCCAGCCCCACGAATCCCCCTACGCCGGTGCCCTGCCCCAGCGACGCGCCGAAGTTGATGTTCCCGGTGTGTTTTTCGCTGACCCGGAAGACCACGTCGACGTCCCCTTGATCATTGGCCGGACGGGTGTCGGGGAACGGCAGCGGTTGCTCGAAGAAGCCCAGATTGGAGATGTTTTGGTAGGAGCGGATCAGCGCGTCCTGCCGGAACACGTCGCCGGGGAGTACCACGATCGCGTCCCGGATCACCCGCTCGTGGGTGACGTCGTTGCCGGCGATCTCGACTTTGTTGATCGTCGCGGGCTGTCCTTCGTTCAAGACCCAGCGCAGGTCGACGACCGGCTTCCCATCGGGACCGGTGCGCCGCACCACGTCCCCCCGGATGTTCATGTAGATGTAGCCGTTGTTGTAGTAGAGCGACTGTACCGCCCGCGTGGCATTATCCCACTTCTCTTGATCGAAATAGACCGTGGTCGTGCGCGTCCTGCCGACCCCGAGCAAGCCGCCCCGGGTATCGCTCTTGAACGGGTAGAACGCCTGGAGCTCGTCGGTCGAGAAGCGGCGGTTGGCGACGATTTCGAACGACCCGACGCGGCGCGCCTCGCCCTCGCTCACCCACACCACGAGCTTTGCCTTGCCCGTGGTGTTGTTCACGAGCAGCGTGTCCCGCAGGGTCTGAAAATCGACGAAGCCCCGGTCGCCGTAGAACTTGGGCAGCCGGGAAAACAGATCCTCGCGTACCTTGTCGTCGTCGTATTCGCCCGGGCGAAACCACAGGAAGCCTTCCGGCTTCGTGTTCATGCGCTTCACGAGCTGGCCGTCGCTGAAATGCGTGTTGCCCTCGATCTCCACCTGCGAGATCGCTACGCGGCGGCCCTCGTCGATGTCGAACACGATCCGCACGTGCGTCGAGTCGGTGTCCCAGATGCGGAGCGTGTGCACCTTGGCGAGATAGTACCCTTGCGCGCGGTACAGCGAGTCGATGCGGGCCTCGGCATGGATCACAGCGGCCGGGCTCAAGGGCCGGGCCTCCACGAGCTGGGCCTTGTCCCTGACGCTGCGCTCGGAAAGGCGCAGCACCCCACGAACCGTCCATTTGGCAAGAATCGGCTGCTCGCGGACCCGGACGATCAGCAGGCGCCGGCCCCGGGCCGTATCCTCGAGCACCTGGACGTCCGCGTATTGCCCGGTCGCATAGAGGGATTGGACGGCGCGCTGCACGTCCCGGTAGCCCACGGGGCGCCCCGGCGCGAGGCCGCTCGTCTGCAGCACGTCGCTGGGGGTGACGCGCCGCGCCCCCCGCACGACGATCGAGTCGGGGACGTGCGCGGCCGGCTCGCCCTGCGCGCCGCACGGACGGGCGGCGAACAGGAACGTCCCGGCAAGGAGTGCAAAGGAGGCCCGGCGAATCACGCCTTCGAGCCGGAGAGCGCGCGGAACGCGAGCCGTTCCTTGTCCGGCGCGACGTCGACCTCGATTTCGTCGCCCCGTGCGAACTCCCCGACCAGAATCTTCTCCGAAAGCGGATCCTCGACGTACTTCTGAATGGCACGCTTGAGCGGCCGGGCCCCGTAGTGCTCGTCGTATCCGTGCTCGACGAGGAAATCGGTCGCCGCGGGCGTGAGGCGAAGCGTCAGCTCCTCGTCCCCCAGCCGCTTCTGCACGTCCTTGAGGAGGATCGCGACGATCTGGGCGATGTGCTCCCGCGTGAGCGGGTGGATGACGATGACGTCGTCCAGCCGGTTCTGGTATTCGGGGTTGACGGTCTTGTTGATCTCCTCTTTGTCCTTCTCCGCCATCTTCTCGAAGGTCGCCCGCGTGTCGGG
>JBGPIJ010000203.1:0-5439 GCA_041484865.1 Gemmatimonadota bacterium | reverse complement strand
CTCAAGCTGATCTACGCCGCGGAGCCGGTGACGAGCGGCGAAGTCCGGGTCTCGGGCTTCAACGTCGCCGAGATCGCCCGGCGCGACGTGCCGAAGCTGCGGCGGCGGCTGGGCATCGTGTTCCAGGACTTCCGGCTGCTCGAAGACCGGACGGCGGAGGAGAACGTCGCCTTCGCACTCGAGGTCACCGGCGCGCGCGGCGCGACGATCCCTGCGCGGGTCATGCGCGTGCTCACGCAGGTGGGGCTCGCCGCGAAGGCGAAGGCGTACCCGCCCGAGCTGTCCGGTGGTGAGCAGCAGCGCGTCGCCATCGCCCGGGCGCTCGTCAACGAGCCGACCGTGCTGCTCGCCGACGAGCCGACCGGCAACCTCGACGACCGGGCGACGCGCGGTGTGTTCCAGCTGCTGCGCGACATCAATGCCAGCGGCACGGCCGTCGTCATGGCGACGCACGACCTCGACCTGGTGCGGCAGGGTCCCTACCGGACGATCGAGCTGCGGGAGGGCGCGCTCGTGTACGACTCGGGCGTGGACGAGCCGCGCGACCAGACGGCGGGCACGTGAGGCTCGTCTTTCGCGAAGCCCTGCTCGCGTTCCGGCGCGCGCCGCTGCTCTCGGCGCTGTCGGTGACGACCATCGCGTTCTCTCTCTTCGTAGTCGGCCTGTTCGGGCTCGTCGCCATCAACCTCCAGCTGGCGCTGCGCCAAGTGGGGGAGCGGGTCGAAGTCGTCGCGTATCTCCTGCCGGGAACGCCGGTCGAGACGGTCACGATGGCGGTGAAGGACATCGAGGCGTTCCCCGAGGTGCGCTCGGCCACCTACGTCACCGAGGACCAGGCGCTGGCCCGCGCGCACGCCGAGCTGGTGGAATTCCGCGATGTGCTGCAGGAGCTCGAGCGCAACCCGCTCCCGGCGTCCATCGAGGTGACGCTCAAGCCCGGGTTCCGCGACGCCGAGCGGGCGAGCGCGGTCGCCGAGCGCCTGAAGGGATTCGGGTTCGTCGACGACGTCCGGTTCGGGCGGGACTGGGTGGAGAAGCTCGACTGGCTGCGTCGCATCGCCGCCGCCGTGGGGCTCGTGGTTGGCGCCGCGTTCGCCGTCGTGGCGGTGATCATCATCAGCACGACGATCCGCATGGCGGTGCTGCAGCGCAGCCGGGAGATCGCGATCATGCGGCTCGTGGGCGCGACCAACGGCTTCATCCGCCGCCCGTTCCTGCTCCAGGGCGCGTTCAAGGGAATGCTCGGCGGGCTCGTGGCGATCGGCCTGTCGTACGCCGCGTGCTCGATGATCAACCGCTGGCTGATCCACGCGGCTTTTTTCTCCCGCGTCCAGGCGCTGGCGATCGTGGGATTCGGGACGCTGATCGGGCTCATCGGTAGCGCGGCGTCGGTGGGACGGCACCTGCGGCGCGTGTGAGAATCGCGGGAAGGGGGACGCGGGAAGCGGGAAGCGTGGTGCGAACCGCCGGCCTCATCGCGGCACTCATCCTTCCCGCATCCCGCGTCCCGCTCGCCGCTCAACGTCCCCAGCCGCTCGAGCAGCAGCTCCAGGACAACCAGCATCGTCTGGAAGACATCCGCCACGAGCGCTCGGAGGTGGAGCAGGAGCTCGGTCAGCTCCGCACCCAGGCACACTCGATCGCCGACGAGCTGTCGAACATCGAGCGGCAGAGGGAAACGACCAACCGCATGGTCAACGAGCTGGATCGCCAGATCGGCGGCCTGTCCGTGCAGATCGACCGGATCACCGTGGATCTCGTCCTCGCCCAGGACGCGCTCGAGGAAAAGCGAGCCGTGCTCGAGCGCCGGCTGCTCGACATCTACAAGCGGGGATCGCTCTACACCACGCAGGTGCTGCTCGCGGCCGAGAGCTTCGGCGATCTCCTGTCCCGCTACAAGTACCTCTATCTCGTCAGCCGCCAGGACCGGCTGCTCGCGAACGACATGTCGAAGCTGCGCGATCGCATCGCGCGGGAGCGGCAGACGCTGCTCGATGCGCGGGACGCGCTGGGCCGCCGCAAGGTGGAGCGGACGGTGGAGCTGCAGCGGTATCTGTCGCTCGAGCACGACCGCGAGGCGAGCCTGCGCGAGACGCGGCGCAGCTCGCGGGCGGCTGAGCAGCGCCTGTCGGCGCTCGACCGGAACGAGCGCGCGCTGAACGACCGGGTCGCGGCGCTGGAGCGCGCCCGCCGCGAGGCCGAGGCGCGGGGCGCCACGCCCGGCGCCGCCGCGATCACGACCGGAGACCTGGGCCGGCTCGACTGGCCAGTGCGGGGCCGGCTGCTGTATCAGTTCGGGACCGCGATGGGGCCGAACAACACGCGCATCCCTTGGCACGGCATCGGGATCGTGGCGGCGGCGGGCACGCCCGTGCACGCGGTCGCGAACGGCGTGGTCAGCCTCGCCGCTCCGCTTGGCACCTATCTCACGTCGGTGCTGCTCGACCACGGGGGCGGTTACTACTCGTTCTACGGATATTTGCAGGATGCGAGCGTCACGACGGGCGAGCGCGTGGTCAAGGGTCAGGTCATCGGCCATGTGGGCGGCGAATCGAGCGATGAAGGCACGCACCTGCATTTCGAGATTCGGGGCCAGGGCGGGATTGCGCTCGATCCGCTGAATTGGCTGAAGAAGTGAGGACCGTTATACGTCGCTACGTCGCTACGTGGTACGATGGACGCAGCGCGAATTCGTACAACGTAGCGTCGCACCGACGTACAACGATTCTTCTTGCGCTGCTCCTCGGGGGCTGCCATGCCCGTTCTGATACGCTTACCGTCTCGGGCACGGTCGAGATCCGCGACGTACAACTCGCCGCGCTCACGTCGGGGCGGCTCGAGCGGCTGCTGAAGGACGAAGGGACCGCGGTGCGCCGCGGCGACACGGTGGCGGTGCTGCGGCAGCCGGGGCTCGACGCACTCATCGGCGAGCGGCGGGCGCAGGCCCGGGCGGCCGCCGCCGGCGTGGCAGGCGTGGCCGGCGCACAGGCCGACAGCGCGCGCGCGGCGAATGATCTCGCCCGGGCCGAGCGGCTGCGGGAACGGAACATCATCTCGGAGCAGCAATACGACGCCCTGAAAGCGGCCGCGGCGGCCGCGGGGGCGCGCCTGGCGGCGATGCGCGCGGCGCCGAGCGAATCGGCCGCGGCGAGCGCGGCCGTCAGGGTGACGCTGGCCACGCGCGACGAGCTGACCATCACCGCCCCCGAGGACGGGGTGGTGCTCACCCGGTATGCCGAGCCCGGCGAGGTGCTTTCGGCGGGGGCGCCGGTCGTTTCGCTCGGCCTGGTGCACCGTCCCTGGATTCGTGCGTACATCGGCGAACGGTTCGTGGGACGCGTCAGCGTGGGCCAGAAGGCCACGGTGCGGATGGATGCCTACCCCGACCGCGCGTTCCTCGGTCACGTCGTCGAGATCTCCCCCACCGCCGAGTTCACCCCGCGCGTCGCGCTCACCGAGCGTGAGCGCGCCGATCTCGTGTTCGGCATCAAGGTCGAGCCGGACTCGGGCGACGCGGGAGGTCGCCTCAAAGCGGGCATGCCGGTCACCCTCGAGGTCGCGCTGCTGCCGTGACCGAGAGCGCGGTCGAGACGCACGCGCTGACGCGGCGCTTCGGCACGCTCACGGCGGTACGCGACCTGACGCTACGCATCGAGCGGGGCGAAGTATTCGGACTGCTCGGCCCGAACGGGTCGGGCAAGACCACCACCATCCGCATGCTGTGCGGGTTGCTCGAGCCCTCGGAAGGCTGGGCCCGGGTGGCGGGGATCGATGTGGCCGCCGCTCCCGAGCAGGTCAAGCAGCGCATCGGCTACATGTCGCAGCGCTTCGGCCTGTACGAAGATCTGAGTGTGATCGAAAATCTCGATTTCTACGCCGGCATCTACAGCCTGCGGGGCGCCGTGGCGAAGTCCCGCCTCACCGCCGAGATCGAGTTCCTGGGCCTGGCGGGGCGGCTGCACCAGCTCGTGGCGGAGCTGTCGGGCGGATGGAAGCAGCGTGTGGCGCTGGCCTGCTCGCTGCTGCACGAGCCCGCGGTGTTGTTCCTGGACGAGCCGACGGCGGGCGTCGATCCGGCGGCGCGCCGCAACTTCTGGCGCGCCATTCATGATCTCGCGGCCCGCGGCACCACGGTCCTCGTCACGACGCACTACATGGACGAGGCGGAGCGGTGCGGCCGGATCGGGATGATGAGCGGCGGGCGGCTGATCGCGATCGGGACGGCGGCGGAGGTCGCGGCTCAGGTCGGCGGGCAGACGCTCGAGGATGCGTTCGTGATCCTGCAGGAGCGTGACGAGCGATGATGCCCCGCTTCTGGCCGATGTTCCGCAAGGAGTTCATCCAGATGCGGCGCGACCGGCTTACGCTCGCCATCATGACGGCGCTCCCGGTCGCCCAGCTCCTGCTCTTCGGGTACGCGATCCAGACCGACGTGCGCCATCTCCCGACCGTGGTGCTCGACGAGTCGCGCAGCCCGGAGAGCCGCGACCTGATCGCGGCCTTCTCGAACACAGGCAACTTCCGGATCGTCGGGGCGGTGGACGGCCGGCCGGGCCTCGATCGGGCGATCGCGCGGGGCGATGCGCAGGCGGGGATCGTGGTCCCCTACGACTTTCCGCGCCGCCTGGCGCGCGGCCAAACCGCCACGGTGCAGATCATCGTGGATGCCGCCGATCCGCTCTCCTCTCAATCCGCGGTCGCCGCGGCGGCGGGCGTGGCCCAGGTACGCAACCTCGTCATCCTGAGTCGCGCGGCGCGCCGAGCCGGCGTTCCGATCGAGGCGCGCGTCCGACCCCGGTACAACCCCGGTCTCCGCAGCCCCAACTACATCGTCCCAGGGCTCGTGGGCGTCATCCTCACCCTCACCATGGTGCTGATCACCGCGATGGCCCTGGTGCGCGAGCGGGAGCGCGGCACGCTCGAGCAGCTGATCGTCACCCCTATCACGAAGACCGAGCTGATGCTCGGGAAGATCTCCCCATACGTCGGCGTCGGCCTCGTGCAAATGACGGCCGTCCTGTTCATCGGACGCTATGTCTTCGACGTTCCGCTCACGGGCAACGTGCTGCTGCTGTATGCGGTGGCCCTGCTGTTCGTGATCGCGAGCCTCGGATTCGGGCTCGTCATCTCGACGCTCGTCCGCACCCAGCAGCAGGCGATCCAGGTGGCGTTCATGTTCGTGCTGCCGAACATCCTGCTCTCGGGATTCATGTTCCCCCGCCAGGCGATGCCGCTCGCGTTCCAGTGGGTGGGGCTAATCCTGCCCCTCACGTATTTCTTGAAGGTGCTGCGGGGAATCCTGCTCAAGGGGGTGGGATTCGACGCGCTGTGGCGGGAGATCGCGATGCTGGGCGCGTTTGCGGTGCTGCTGTTCGTGGTGGCGGTGCGGCGGTTTCATAAGACGCTGGATTGAGAAAGGCGGTGTCGGGAAGACAAAGG
>JBGPIJ010000202.1:0-5462 GCA_041484865.1 Gemmatimonadota bacterium | reverse complement strand
CCTTGCCCGCGAGCGATGTGCGATCGAACGCGCCTTCGCCCGTAATCAACAGATCGGCCCGGGCGAGCGCGGCATCGAACCCGAGCCGCGCGAGAACCCAGTCCGCGCCCCGCACGAGATCGGCGGAAGCGAAGAAGGCGAGCCCCGCCCCAAGGCCCCCCGCGGCACCTCCACCCGCAATCGTTGCGAGCTCCGGCCGGCCATGGCGCGCCATCACCGCCCCCAGCACGCCGAGCCCCTCGGACAGCCGCGCAACCGCGTCCGGAGTCGCGCCCTTCTGCGGCCCGAAGACGGGCGCCGCGCCCTCCGATCCGGTCAGGGGCGTCACGACGTCGACGAGGGCGGTCACGCCCGCCGTCAGTTGCCATCCTCCGTCCACACTCGCGAGGTCGCGCAGCGCTCCTCCTCCTTCCGGGAGGATGGCGCCGTTCCGATCCCGCAGCGTCCACCCGAGCCCACGGGCCGCCCCCGTCCCCCCGTCCACGGTGGCCGAGCCGCCCAGTCCGACGATCACGCTCGTCGCCCCTCGGTTCACCGCCTCCGATATCAGTTCGCCTACGCCCCGCGTGGTGGCGCGCAGCGGGTCGAGCTCGTCAGGGCGGAGGAGGGCGATCCCGCACGCCGCCGCGCTCTCGAACATCGCCGTGTCACCGTCGAGCCACCCGAGCACCGCGTCGACTTTCGACCCCAGCGGCCCCGTGACCGACACGTGCTCCCGGAGCGATTCGGGCGGCAACACGGCCTCCAGCAGGCCATCTCCTCCGTCCGAGATGGGACACTGGAGCACGGTTGCGTCCGGGAACGCGCGGCGGATCCCGGCGGCGAATGCCTCGGTGACCTGTCGCGGTCCGAAGGAGCCCTTGAACGCTGCCCCAGCCGCTAGCACGACTGGCTTCATGCCGCAGTGTGCATTGAATAGTGCATATTGCAATAATACTCTTGCGCCATACCTACGTCGTTACGCACGTTATGGTTCGGCACCGTTATTGCTTTAGTCCCGTGCAGCAAGACTCTGTTCAAGGGCAAACCGTCGGTGACGGCGGGGCGCAAAGCCAAGGGGTCTCGGAAGTACACGAGACAGCCCAGCTGCCAGACAAGGCAGTGGCCCCCACGCCCTTTGATCAGAGCGGGGGGTCGCGCTGCATTCGGGCCCCCGAGCACAAGTTCGTCTCGCTCACATCGGGGTCTAGGGCGCACGATGTCGGGCAGGCGATCACCCCCCAGGGGCAACTCTGGGGGGTTTTGCTTTTATGTGGGCGCAAATGAGATCCCCGTGCATCCGCCCGTTCTCGATGAAAATGCGGTTCGCGTCGAACCCCGCTGAGAGCACGCCAGCGATGTAGACCCCGGGGATGTTCGTCTCCATGCTGACCGGATCGTGATGAGGCACGCCCGTGGTCTCGTCCACGCGCGCCCCGATCCGTCGCAACAGCCGCTGGTCGGCCCGGTAGCCCGTGAGCGCGAGCACGAAGTCCGCGGGCAGGGTGTCCGTCGCTCCGCTCCGCTCCGATCGGATCACGACGCTCGCGGGCGTGATCTCGATGACGCGGCTCCCCCACCGCACCCCCACGCTCCCATCCTTCAGCCGGTTCGTGATGTCGGGCAGCACCCACGGCTTCACGCCGCGGTCGAATTGCTCGAGAAAATGGACGATCGTCGTCTGCGCACCCACCCGGTGCAGCTCGAGCGCCGCTTCGACCGCGCTGTTCGATCCCCCGACGATGACGACGCGCAGGCGCCAATACGGATGCGACTCGGTGAAGAAGTGCGACACGTGGGGCAGCGTCTCACCGGGCACGCCCAGGAGATTCGGGCTCTCGAAGTAGCCGGTCGCGTAGACGACCTGGCGGGCGCGGACGATCTCGGGCTCGGGATTTCCGGGGTGATGCGTCTCGACTTCGAACACCCCCGCCGCGTGTCGAACCACTCGCACATCGTGATATTGCCGCACGTCGAGCTCGAAGTACTCCGCCACCTTGCGATAGTAGGTGAGGGCCTCGCGCCGCGTGGGCTTGTCTCCCGTCGTGACGAACGGGACCCCGCCGATCTCGAGCTTCTCCGCCGTCGAGAAGAAGGTCATGTACACGGGATACCTCATGAGGCTCGACACGACCGGACCCTTGTCGAACAGCGAGGCCGTCAGTCCCGCGCGCTTCGCCGCGACCCCGACCGCGAGCCCGCAGGGTCCCGCACCGATGACTGCGATGTCAAGCATGGGCGGTGGTCCACGCGCTCATGGAACTTCGACGATCTGATCCCGGCGGGTCCCGAGGCTCACGTACTGGATCGGCGCACGAGCGAGGTCCTGCAGGCGATCGAGATAGGCTCGTGCCGCGGGCGGGAGATCCGCCAGGCGGCGCACCTCCGAGAGCGAGCGATTCCACCCCGGCAGTCGCTCGTAGACGGGCTCCACGCGCGCCAGGCGTTCGACTTCGGCGGGCATGGAGTCCACAGCTTCGCCATCGATCCGGTAGCCCACGCACACCGGGATCTCGGCGAACGAATCGAGCACGTCGAGCTTCGTGACGGCGAGTCCGGTCAGCCCGTTGACCCGCACCGCGTAGCGGACCACGACGGCGTCGAACCAACCGCAGCGCCGGGGCCGGCCGGTGGTGGCGCCGAACTCGTCACCCAGCTGGCGGATCCGCTCGGCGAGCGCGGGGTCGGCCTCGGTGGGCAGCGGCCCGTTGCCGACCCGCGTCGTGTACGCCTTGACGACGCCCAGGACCGCATCGATCGCCGTCGGGCCGATCCCCGCGCCCACCGCGGCGCCCCCCGCGGTGGTGTTGGACGACGTGACGTACGGGTACGTACCATGATCGACGTCGAGCAGCGCGCCCTGGGCCCCCTCGAGCAGCACCGACTCGCCCCGCTCCAGCGCCTCGTAAACGACACGCCCGGCGTCCACGACGATCGGCAACAGCCTGGGCGCCAGCCCCTCGAGCAGGCGGACGTGCTCCTCGGTGTCGGCGCGCTCGGGCGAGCCGAGCAAGCCGAGGAACTCGTTCGCCGCCTCGGCCCGGGCGCACACCAGCTCGCGGGCCCGCGGCAGGTTGCGCAGATCGCCCACCCGGATGCCGCGGCGGCCGAACTTGTCCTCGTACGTCGGGCCGATGCCGCGACCGGTCGTCCCGATCTGCTCGCGGCGCTCGCGCGCGCGATCGAGCAGCTTGTGGTACGGCAGGGTGAGATGGGCCCGGTCCGAGACGTAGAGCTTGTGGTCGGTGCGGATGCCACGCTCCGTGAGCCCGTCGAGCTCCGTGAAGAACGTTTCGGGGTCGAGGACGACGCCGTTTCCCACCACACAGACCGCGCCCTGGATGATCCCCGAAGGAATCTGGTGCAGCACGAACTCGCCGGCGCCCGTGTCCACGGTGTGGCCCGCGTTGGCGCCGCCCTGGTAGCGCACCACGAGGTCGGCGCGCTCGGCGAGCACGTCGACGATCTTCCCCTTCCCCTCGTCACCCCATTGCGCGCCGACGATGACGACGCAATGCGTCTTGGGTCCGAACATAGCCCTCCAAGAAAAACGCCCCGGCAGGGGCGGGGCGTGGACTTCGAGCATCCTCTGCACAAAGCTAGACGCGGCGGATTACCGCGTCAACGCGCGGCCGTGGTCGCCAGCACCCGGGCAAGGCCCGCCGCCACCTGCTCCGCGCCGGCGAGCGTCAGGCGCTGCGCGGTATCGCGGGGCGTGTGCACGACGCTCGCGGTCCGCCAATCGCCGCGCATCACGGTCGCGCATTCGCGCGCGGCGCGCGCGAATGCCCAGCCGTCGACGACTACCGGGAGAAACCGCGGGCGGCGCGCGGCGAGCGCGCTCGCCACGGCATCGACCAGCGGCCCGCCGCGATGCGCCACGCAGCGCGTGGGCCCGCGGTCGTCGATCCCGTCGAGGTTCAGCACGGCCGTCCCCGCGAACAGATTCGCCCGCTCGCGCACGAGCGCGCTCGCGCCCAGCAGCCCGTACTCCTCGGCGTCGGGGAACAGCACCCCCACGGGCGCGTCCGGCGGGAGCCGATCGAGCACCGAGAGCACCGTCACGAGCGCGGCGGCATTGTCCACCGCGCCGGGAGAGCCGTTCGTCGCGCGATTGCCGAGCAGGAGCGTCCCCCCGACGAGACCGGGAGCCGCGAGCAGCGCGGTGCTCCATCCGCCCCAGGCCACGCCGGTCAGGCGACCCGCGGCCAGGGCGGCAAGGCCCACGAGACCGACGGCCGCCAGGACGACCGCCGCGATTCGGACGGCCATCGAGATCGGTTGGCCTTTGGAGTCGTAGTGCGCGGCGAGCCAAACCTGAACGCGGGCGCGCGGCCGCACGCCGATGAGATTCGAACCGACCAGGGGGGCCCGCCCCCCCGCGTGAACGAGCGCAAACCCGAGCCACAGGAGCAGCGCGCCCAGGATCGCCGCCACGGGGGCCAGGTGGCCCGGCAACACGCTCACGAGCACGACGCCCAGGGATACCCACCCGAGCAGCCCGCCCGCGATCAGCACCCCGGCCAACCGACCGGGCGGGCGCACCGGAAATTGATGCTCGAGAACCACATAGCCCCGCGCCGCGAGCTCTCTCACGAGCGCGACGCGCACCCGGGCGTGATCCGGAGACCCGACGAGACGTGGCGCGGCCAGCTCGGCGAGCAGCCGTTGGTACTGCGTCACTGCTCCGGCAGAATGCTCGACAGGTCGTCCGCTAGGGGAGCGTGGCTCGTGCGGGGATCGGGCACCGGCGCAGGCGCGCGCCGCGGGAGGTTGCGTATCTGCAGCTCGAGCTCGGTCGGGTGGGACGAGTTGGCGATGGCGACCTCGTGCGTCACGATGCCCTCCGCCACCAGGTCGACGAGGTGCTGATCGAACGTCTGCATTCCGTAGCGCTCGCGCGAGGCCCGAATGTAGTTCTGGAGATCGGGGGTGCGGCGCGGGTCGCGGATCATTTCCCGGGCCGTGCCGGTGCAGATCAACACTTCCACTGCCGCCACCCGCCCCTGCCCGTCGGCGCGCGGCACCAGCCGTTGGGAGACGATTCCCTGGAGCGCCTCGGCGAGCCGCAGGCTCGCGCCTTCCTGCTCCGTCGAAAGGAAGGTGTCGATCACGCGCGCCACGGTCGTCGCCGCGTCGGGCGTGTCGAGCGCGGAGATCACCAAGTGTCCCGTTTCGGAGGCCTTCAACGCGGTGTCCACCACGGCGGCGTCCCGCAGCTCACCGATCAGGATCACGTCGGGGTCCTGCCGCAGCGCGGCGCGCAGCCCGCGCCGGTAGTCGTCCGTGTCCACGCCGATCTCGCGCTGCGTGACGGAGGAGTTGACGTCGCGGTGCAAGAACTCGATCGGACTCTCGAGCGTGACGATGTGCCGGTGCTGCGTTTCGTTGATGTGGTGCACCATCGCCGCCATCGTCGAGCTCTTCCCCGACCCCGCCGGACCGGTGACGAGCACGAGGCCGCGCTCGATCGAAGCCACGGT
>JBGPIJ010000201.1:0-5492 GCA_041484865.1 Gemmatimonadota bacterium | reverse complement strand
GCTCGCGTGGGTGCTCCAGAGTCCCGAGCTCGCGCGCCGCGAAACCAACGGGCTCGTGCTCCTGTGGCGGCGCGACGTCCCGGAGCGACTGAGCCGCCTCGCGCCCTTCGCCACGTTCGATGCCCCCACACCGGTCGCCGCGGACGGAGGCCTGTGGTGGGTGTCGTATGGCTACCTGGCGAGCGAGCTGTTTCCCCTGACGCGGGCCCTCGAGTGGCCGGGCGGCGACCAGGTAGTGCGCTACCTGCGCGCCGGGGTCGTCGGCATCGTGGACGCAGCGAGCGGCCGCACGCGCGTGTATCTCGCTCCGGGGGCCGATTCGCTCGCGGGCGCCTGGGCCCGCATCTTCGCCCCGCTCGTGCGTCCGGCCGACAGCGTGCCGGGCCCGATCCGCGACGCGATCCCCTATCCGCGGGACGCGTTCCGCGTCGCCGTGGCGGAGCTGCTGCGCGCCCGCGGCGATTCGGGCTCGTGGCGGCCTCGCCCGCGCGAGCCGTTTGAGCTTGCGGCGCCCGTCGATTCCGGCGCCGTCGCACGACTCTGGATGGCGCAGGCCTTCGAGACCGGATCGCCCGCGCGATTCGCCGGGCTGCTCGCGGCCACCATGGCGCCCGGCGGGCCACGCGTGCGTCTGTGGAGCGCGCCGCAGCCGCTCCAGCTCCCGGCCGAGCTGCTCGGGTCACCCGAGACCGCACCCGGCGTGATGCGGCTATGGACGGCGCAAGGCGTGCTCATGACGGAGCAGGGGCTGTTCTCGCAGCCGGCGACGAGCGGCGCCCCGAAAGGGCTGAGCCAGCTGTACCTGACCCGGGACGATCGCGCGAGCAACGGGCCGACGGTCGCCGCGGCGCTCCGCAACTTGCTCACCGCCGGCACGCATGCGCTCGCCGCCGACACGTCCCTCACGGGCCGCTGGGAGGTGGCCCGGCGGCTGGCTGCGGCGGCCGACAGCGCGCTGGGCGCCGGAGACCTGGAAGCCTTCGCCCGCCTGTACGCGGAGTTGAAGCGAGCGCTCGGCGTCGGGCACGCGCTTGCTCCGACCCGCGGGCGCCGCTAGGTTCGGCCGCCGTGCGTCCGGAGACGATCGTCGTGGCGCTGGGCGGCAACGCCGTCGCGCCCCCGGGCGAGCGTCCGACGATCGCCAACCAGTTCCGCCACACCCGCGAGAGCCTGGCGCCGATCGTCGACCTCGCCCGGAACGGCTGGCGTATCGCGCTCGTCCACGGCAACGGTCCCCAAGTGGGTGACGACCTGGCGCGCAACGAGCTCGCGGCCGATCAGGTCGAGCCGCTCCCGCTCGGCGTCCTGGTCGCCGCGACCGCCGGCTGGATGGGATACATGATTCAACAATCGCTCGAGAACGCGCTGGCGCGCGCCGGCGTCGCCCGGCAGGCGGTCACGCTCATCACCCAGACCCTGTGCCGCGCCGATGACCCCGAGCTCCAGCATCCTACGAAGCCGATCGGCCATTCGCGCTGGCGCCGGCTCGCTCCCAGCCCGCGCCCCATCGGTATCGTGGAGCGCGATGTGGTCCGGGACCTCGTGGCCCGGGGTCACATCGTGATCGCCGGCGGTGGCGGCGGGCCGCCCGTCTACCGGGACGCGGGGCTCGGGCTCGAAGGGATCGACGCCGTGGTGGACAAGGACCGCGTCGCGGCGATCCTGGCCAGCGGGATCGACGCCGACGTTCTGCTGATTCTCACGAACGTGGACGCCGTGTATCGCGCTCACGGCACCCCGCGCCAGGAGCGGATCCGGCACTTGGACCTGGACGAGGCGGCGCGCTTGCTCGCGACCGACGAGCTGGGCACGGGCAGCATGAGGCCCAAAGTCGAGGCCGCGACCGAGTTCGTCCGCGCCAGCGGCGGCGAACGGCGCGCCGTCATCGCCGAGCTGGCGCAGGGACTCGCGGCGCTACGCGGCGAGGCCGGCACGACCATCAGCCAGGGAGTCGCGTGAACCTGCACGAGTACCAGGCCCGCGAGCTGCTCGAACGGTACGGGATCCCGTTTCCGTCCGGCGCGGTCGCGACGACCCCCGACGAGGTGCGCGCGATCGCGCAACGCTTCGCGGGGCCCGTGGTGATCAAGGCCCAGGTACACGCCGGCGGCCGGGGCAAAGCCGGCGGCATCAAGCTCGCCAGAGATCCGGCCGAGGCCGCCGCCCACGCCGGGCGCATCCTCGGGACGACGATCAAGGGATGGACGGTGCAGCGCGTACTCGTGGTCCCCGCGGTGGAGATCGCGTCGGAGAGCTACGTCGGCATGATCGTGGACCGGGGATCCCAATCCCCGGTCCTCGTGGTCAGCCCGGCGGGCGGCATCGACATCGAAGAGGTGGCGAGCGGGACGCCGGAGCGGATCCACCGGATCGCGATCGACCCGCGCTACGGCCTGCTGCCGCACCAGGCGACCGCGCTCGCCCTTCGGTTGTACCGCGATCCGGCCCAGGTCAGAGCGGCGGGCGACATCATGCAGCGGATGTACGCCGCGTTTTACGCCCTGGGCGCGTCGCTGCTCGAGATCAATCCGCTCGCCACCACGCCGCAGGGCGCGCTGGTCCCGCTCGACGCGAAGCTCGTCATCGACGACAATGAGCTGGCGCGTCGGCCCGAGATTGCGGCGCTGCGTGATCCCGCGGCCGAAGACGCCTCCGAGCGCCTGGCGCGCGAAGCGGGGCTGTCGTTCATCAAGCTCGAGGGCAGCGTCGGCTGCTGCGTGAACGGCGCCGGCCTGGCGATGGCCACGATGGACCTCGTGAAGTTCTACGGCGGACAGCCGGCCAACTTCCTCGACATCGGCGGGAGCTCGAATCCGCAGAAGGTGGTTGCGGCGCTACAAATCATCACCGCCGATCCCGCCGTCAAGGCCATTCTCTTCAACATCTTCGGGGGGATCACGCGGTGCGACGACGTGGCGAACGGCATCGTGCAGGCGACGCGCGAGCTGTCGCTCAAGGTCCCCCTCGTGATCCGCCTCACGGGAACGAATGAAGTCGAAGCGGTCGCCATCCTCACGGCGGCGCGGTTCTCGGCCCTGACCGACATGGACGACGCCGTCCGCCGCGTCGTCGCGCTCGCCGCCGCATGACAATTTTCGTGAACGCGGACACGCGCGTGCTCGTGCAAGGCATCACCGGTCGCGATGGGTCGTTCCACACGCGGCAGATGATGAGCTACGGAACCAGGATCGTTGCGGGGGTGACTCCGGGCCGCGGCGGGGAGCGATTCGACGGCACAGTCCCGATCTACGACACCGTGGCGGACGCAGTGCGCGACACCAGCCCCAACACGGCGGTGATCTACGTGCCCGCCGCGAACGCCACCTCCGCCATCTTCGAGGCCGCGGACGCCCGCGTGTCGCTGATCATCTGCATCACCGAGGGGATCCCCGTCCTCGACATGACCCGGGTGATGCCGTTCGTGCGCGAGCGCGGCGTGCGGCTGATCGGTCCCAACTGCCCGGGGCTGATCGCGCCCGGCGCGAGCAAGGTGGGTATCATTCCCGGCAACATCTGCCGGCCCGGCCGGATCGGCGTCGTCTCGCGCAGCGGCACCCTCACCTACGAGATCATTCACCAGTTGTCCACTCACGGCTTCGGCCAATCGACGTGTGTCGGGATCGGCGGCGACCCGATCATCGCCACCTCCTTCATCCCCTGCCTGGAGGCGTTCGAAGCTGATTCCGGCACCGACGCCGTCGTGCTGATCGGGGAAATCGGCGGGAGCGACGAGCAACAGGCCGCCGGCTTCGTGCAGCGCACGATGACCAAGCCGGTGATCGGGTTCATCGCCGGCCGGACCGCGCCGCCCGGCCGCCGTATGGGGCACGCGGGCGCGATCATCTCCGGGGTCGAAGGGTCGGCGGGCGGGAAGATCGCCGCGTTCGAGCAGGCCGGCATCAGCGTCATGCAGCGTCCCGCGGACGTCGTCCCGCTCCTCGAGGAGCGCCTGTGAACCTGCGCGACGTGCTGCGGCCCGAACACGTGATCGTCCCGCTCCGCGCGGCGACCGTCAAGCAGGCCACCAATCAGCTCGCCGCGCTGCTGATCGAAACGGGCGCCGTCGCCGAGCCGAACCGGCTGCGGGCGGTGATCGAGAACGCCTGGCCCGAGGACCTCGTGACGGTCGGCGACGCTGCGTTCCTGCCGCATTTCCGCACCGAGGCGGTGCGCCATCTGGTCGCCGCCGTCGGCATCGCCCCGGTGCCGATTCCCTGGGACAAGGACCAGCAGCGGACCGCGCGCGTGGTCATTCTCATCGTCGCGCCACCCCGGGAGACGCCCACCTACCTCCAGGTCGTGGGAGCGCTGGCGCGCGTGCTCTCCGACCCGGAAACACTGCGGGCGCTCCACGCCGCCCGGGGCCCCGGCGACGTCATGGCTCTGCCGGCGCTCGCCACGGTGGAGCTGCCGAGTCATCTCCTCGTCCGTGATGTGATGACGCCGCGCGTGTTCACGGTCGGACCCGAGATGACACTGGGAGACGTGGCGCGGTTCATGCTCGAGCGCGAAGTGCGGGCGGTACCGGTCGTGGACGACGCCGGCATCCTGCTCGGCCTCGTCACCCATCGCGAGCTGCTGCGGTTTCTGATTCCCGACTACATACAGCGCACCAAGAGCGGCGAGTTTCGCGCGCCCACGAAAAGCCAGCTCCAAACGGGGTCCACCGATGCGCGCCAAATTCCCGTCAAGGAAGCGATGGCGCGCAGCGTGCTCTGCCTCGCGGAGGATCAGACGCTGAGCGACGTGGCAAATCTCATGAGCAGCAAGGACGTCGACCGCTTTCCGGTCGTCCGCGAAGGGACGGTCGTCGGATTCCTCACGCGCGCGGACCTGATTCGCCGTCTCATCGCCCTCTGACAGCTACCACCTACCACCTAATCACCTAATCACCTGATCCATGCTCACTCTTGCCATCATCAAGCCCGATGCCGTCGCCGCCCGCACGGCGGGGAAGATCCTCGCTCACCTCGAGCAGGCGGGCTTCGCGATCCGCGCGGCGCGGCTGGTGCGGCTGACCCAACCTCAGGCGGAGGCGTTCTACGCCGTCCACCGCGAACGGCCGTTCTTCCGATCCCTCGTCACGTTCATGACCTCGGGTCCGGGGCTCGCGCTCGCGCTCGAGCGGGACGACGCGGTCGCCGTGTTGCGGCAGGTCATCGGCGCCACCGATCCGGCCCAGGCGGAGCCGGGCACGATCCGCCGCCTGTACGCCCAATCCAAGGAGCGAAACGCGATCCACGCGTCCGACTCCCCCGAGAATGCCGCCCGGGAAGTGGGGTACTTCTTTCCCGAGGTGGAGTTGGCTTGACGCAAGTGCCACAAGGGTTTAGCTTCGCTGCGCATGCTTCAGGTAGATCTCCGGGAGCTCGCCCGCGGCCCGGTGGAGGCAGGTGGCGAACTCGCCGAAAACGATCCCATTTTCGCAGGTCTGGACTTCGTCCTGACCGGTCCGCTGCGGGTGCGCGGGCGGTTGCACGCGGCGGGGGAGG
>JBGPIJ010000200.1:0-5523 GCA_041484865.1 Gemmatimonadota bacterium | reverse complement strand
GGACTTCAGGCCGACGGCGATCGGGCCGCTGACATCGCCGACCGGATAGACGACGAAGTCAAGGTTGATCTTCATGTTGTTGGTCACCTTGAAGGTCACGCTCCCGGCGGTGGCGACGAGCCGGTCCGGGCTGAAGATCCACGAGCCGTTCTGCCCATCCTTCATCTCGATCGTCAAGCTGTTCGACGGTGTTGCGATCGACGCAGCCGGACCGCCTGGTCCGGTGACCGCGAGGGTGAGGGTCTGGCCCTTGTCGTAGTGCTCGTAGCTCGTGCCGTCCGGGTTCTGCCCCACCGCCCAGCAGGCGAGCTCGTAGATGCCGGGCGCGAGGGTCGCGTCGCCGGTCGCGGACTTCCCGGGGTCGATGTCCATGAGGCCGACGGCGAGGCCCTTGATGAAGTCCTTCTCCTCGGCGTCGGTGCCCTTCCGCTTGAGGGCGAGGAGCTTCGTCACGTCTTGGGTCGGGTACACGAGGACCTCGTGCGCCACTGTCCCGTTGTTCTTGAAATTGAACGTGACCTTGCCGGCGGGCACCGCGATCTGGTCGGCCTTGAGCAAGAAGCTGCTGCCCGCCTGGGTCGCCTCGACGTTCACGACGGCGGCGGCCGCGGGGGTCGCGGTGGGTGCCGGCGTCGCCGGCGCGGGGGTCGCGGGCGCGGGGGTGGCGGGAGCGAGCGTGGCCTTCGCGACGGGGGCCTCGGTCGGCGTGGGGGCAGGGGCGGCCGACCCGCCACAGGCTGCGACGGTCAAGGCGACCGCGGCCAATCCTGCGACAAGGAACCGGGATGCTCCGCTGCGGGTGACGTGGGACGGTTGCGATTGGATCCACATGGCGTAAGTTCTCCTTGTTTTTCCGCGCGCTCTCCGCTCGGTCTTCACTTGTTCGTGACCAGTGACGCGAGATACGCCGCAATGTCCGTGATCTCCTGATCGGTGAGGCCCTCCGGCGAGAACCGGGGCATCCAACCTGGGCCCTGGCGCACGCGCTGCGTGATCGTCTTGAGGCTTTGGCCGGCGATCGCCGGGCCGACCGGCGCGCCCCGGCCTTCGAGGCCATGACAGGTCGCGCAGCCCTCGGTCACGAACAGGTGTGCGCCACGAACCAGGGGATCAGCCGCGGTCGGCGCCGCCTGCGGACTCACCCCCATGAAGCTCGTGTCGTCGCCGATGCCGATCTGGGCGGTGCGGTCATAGCGCAGGTCGTAGCCGGAGCCGAGGTTCGCGTGGGTGTACGGGCTGCGGGCGCCGATCGTGAGGATCGTGAGCGCGGCGCAGACCAGGAGCACGCCGATGAACGCGGTGGCCCGGCGATAAGCGCGCTCGCCCCAGACGCCGTTGACGATGCGGCTCAGGAGGAGCAGCACTGCGATAGCCGCCGCTATCTCGATGTATACGAACATCGCTACGGGATCTCCTGGACCCGCGCGATGCGGGCGACGAGCAGCGCGACGAAGGCGTACAGCGACCAGACGGCAATGAGGACGAGCGCGATCGGCCATCCGCTCAACGCCGGCCAGAGCGCGTCCGCGGCGGGGACCTGCGGCGGCGCCTCGTTCAGCCCGGGCACCGCCACGCCCGCGTGCTGCACGTAGAGCTGCCGGTCACCCTGCACGGCGACCGGGGCTGCCGCGGTCGTCGGCGCATAGCGGTCGTCCCCGCCGAAGACCGCGTGCACCACGAGCGAGCCGGAGGTCCGCAGGTCGAAGCGCACATCCGCGATCCCGCCCTTGTCGGTCGCCGCTTGGGCGACCACCACGTCATTGCTCGATTCAAGGAATGTGAGCGGGACCGTGAACTGGACGATGGCCTTCGCGATGGGCCCGCCGGCCCCGTCGAGCAGCCGCGCCTGCGCCTGGATGGTCTGGCCGAGCGCCACCTGCGCCGGAACGGCCAACGTGATCTGGGTCGAGGCCCGGTCATCGGCGCTCGCCTGCGAGCCCAGTGCGAAGCCGACGACGCTTCCGCCGACCATGAGCATCGCGATCACGCCCGCGCTCACCCCAGCGCCGATCGGTCGGCGCGTTGGAACTTCGAGATTCGCGATGGGCTCTGGGCCGCGGTGCTCGACGACCTCCCACACCGAGATGACCGGGAAGAGCTTGGCGAACACCGAGATGATCAGCGCGAAGAGGCCGAGCGCGCCCGCGAGGATCGACCACTCGACCCCCGGCGGGGTGTAGTCCGTGGGTGCGTACGGAATGAGTGGCACGCGTAAGCCCGTCACCACGATCATATACCGCTCGCCCCCCATGCCAAGAAGCGCGAGCACCGCGGCCACGACGATGCCCCGGATCGTGCGGGTGCCGGGATTCAAGATCAGCAGGCCGGGGAGGAGGATGCCACCCAGGATGTAGAACCAGAACAGCGGCCAGAAGGGCCCGGTCATGAGCTGCGCGAAGTGGAACGGCATGCCGGCCTCGAGCTTGTAGCCGTGGACCGCGTACTCCTGCAGGTTGAAGTAGGCCATGATCAGCGTGAACGCACCTAGGAGATAGCCCAGGCACTTGAACTGCGTGACGGTGATGAATTCCTCGAGATGGAGCACCCGGCGAAGCACCGCCATCAGGACCACGATCGCGGCGATGCCCGAGTAGATCGCGCCGGCAACGAAGAATGGCCCGAAGACCGTGGTGTTCATCGGGACCCGCAGGGTCATCGCGAAGATCCATGAGACGACGGTGTGCACGGACACCGCGACCGGGATGATGATGATCATCATCACGGTCATCGCCCGCGCGAGCGCCCTGCGCTGGGCCGGCGTGCCGTGGTAGCCGACCGCGGCCAACGTGAAGAGCGTGCGGTGGAAGCGCGACGAGGTGGTACCGAGCCGATCACGGGCGAGCGCGAAGTCGGGGATGAGCGGCAGCAATAGATAGAGCGACGACCCCACGAGATAGGTCGTGATCGCGATGATGTCCCAGACGAGCGGCGACTGCCAGCGGCCGAAGAACACGAGATTCATGAAGCGCTCGGGGTGACCCATGTCGATGAAGGGGAAGAGCGCCCCCACGCACAGCGCCACCACGGTGATGAGCTCGGCCATGCGGGTGATCGAGAGCTGCCAGCGCGCCTTCGTCGCGCGGAGGATCGCGGAGAGGAGCGTCCCGGCGTGGCTGATGCCGATGAAGAAGACGAAGCTCGCGATGTAGACGCCCCACGAGATGCGATCGCGCAGGCCGGTGACGATCAGGCCGTTCTCCCATTGCGTGGACCAGGCGTAGAGCGCCCAGCCGATCAGGAGCAGAAGGAACCCGATCCAAAGCCAGTACCGCCGCCCCGTCGAGACGAGGGGTGCGAGCGCACGCCGCTCGAGGCGCTCCCGCCACTGGGGTGTGACGCCAGGGGCGTCGTGCGGGCTCAGCGCTTCCATGTCGTCGCACCTTGGATGAGCTTTAGCCAGGGCCACGTCGTCGGCTTGCGGCCGGTCTTCGTCGGATCCCGTCCGATGAGCTCGCCATGCCCGGGGATGTAGTGGACTCGGGGCTCGGTGCCGAGCTCTTCCTTCAGCCGGTACCCGGTGTGGTCGGCGAGGAACTTGGAGAGCTTGACCACCTCGACCCCGTTCGTCGCGACATCCTCCTCGAGGTCGCCGTAATAGATCGCGTCGTTCGGACAGCCCTGGGCGCAATGCGGCAGGCGCCCGGCGCGCGCCATGTCCGGGCAGAAGTCGCACTTCATCACCGTCCCGCGGATGGCCGGCATCTGGGTCTCGGGCGAGTAGTCCATGAATATCGCCTCCGGCGGCTGCGGCGGGTTGCCCCAGTTGAAGAAGCGGCGGTCGTAGGGGCACGCCTCCATGCAGAGCCGGCAGCCGATGCAGCGCTGCTGGTCGATGAGGACGGTGCCTTCCGGCGTCGAGAAGGTCGCCGCGACCGGGCAGACGTTCACGCACGGCGGGTTCTGACACTGCTGACACGGCGCGGGGATGAATTGCGTTGCCTTACCAGCGGCGTCGAGGGGCGCCTCGAACACCTGGATCCACTCCATCGGTTCCGGCACGAAGTGGCCTTGGATGCACGCCGCGGTGCACTGCGGTGGCGTGCCGTTCGCCTGACAGCCGTCGCATCGCCGAAGGTCGATGACCATCGACCACCGGCGGAGCCGCTTCGCCGGAGCGGGAGCGGCCGTCCGCGGCGCTGACGCCGCGAGGCCGAGCGGTGCGAGACCGGCCGCCGCCACGAGCGTCCCGGCCCCGGCGCCGAGGCGCGCGAGGAGACCCCTGCGCGACAGCCGTGCGGCGCTCGTCTTCGACATCTCGTGATCGAAGATGGGGCGACGGCCGGCCGCTGGCGCGAGGCTGACGACCCGAAGATCGCGGCGGGCGACGGGCCCGACCTAGCTGAACGGATGGGCCTCGGCCCCACCCGAATGAGCGGGCGTCCCACCCCTTCGAGCGGGCTTTGGGGCCGTTCGGCTCATCGATGGGAGTCCTTCGCCCCCCTGAACGCGGCGCGCCCGCGCGTAGCGTTCGGCGCGTCATGATCGGCTCCCGCCTGCGCTGGCTCGTGGTGACCGTCCCGGTCGTCGCGATCGGCGTCCTCGACCTCATCACCGATCACGAGTGGAGCGATCTCATGACGGCGCCGGTGAACACGCTCGCGGTGCCGATGATCGTGCTCGCCTGCGCCATCGCGTTCGCCCGCTTCAGCTTCCGCCGCATCGATCGCCGGAACGCGGCCCTGGCGGCGGTGCGCGACCTCGGAAAGGCGATCACCGGCCTCGCGCGCGCGGAGCTCGTGCTCGGCACGGTCGTCGAGCGGGCCCGCGTCCTCCTCGCCGCGGACATCGCGTTCATCGCCCTCGTCCGCGCGGACGGGACGCACGAGCTCGCGGCGCGGAGCGGACCGGCCGAGGTGTTCGCGTCGCCCGGTGAGCCCCCGCACGACCCCGGTGCGTTCGCACGCGCGGAGATGCTCGCCTCGCCGCTCGCCGCGCCGCTCGTCCGCGGCGACGCCACGGTCGGACTGCTCGTCGTCGGCCGGCGGCGCCGCGCCACATACCGCCGCGAGGAGCAGGAGCTCCTCACGTCGCTGGCCAGCGCGGCGGCCATCGCGCTCGAGAATGAACGGCTGCAGCAGGAGCTGCGCGCGCTGGCGATCCGGAGCGAGCGCGAGCGCATCGCGCGTGAGATGCATGACGGGCTCGCGCAGGTCCTCGGCTACGTGAACACGAAGGCCCAGGCCGTCGAGCACCTGCTCGGCACCGGACAGGTGGACGGCGCGCGACAGCAGCTCGCGGAGCTCGCGGCGGCGGCGCGCGCCGTGTACGCCGACGTTCGCGAGGCGATCCTCGGGCTCTCGAGTCCGATCGCCGCCGATCGCGGGCTCGTCGGCGCGCTCGAGGAATACACCGTCCGCTTTTCGGCGGCTGCGGAGCTCGCGACCGAGGTCGAGGCGACGAGCGCGGCGCACGCCCTACGGCTGCCGCCGGCGACCCAGGCCGAGGTGTTCCGCATCGCCCAGGAGGCGCTCACGAACATCCGCAAGCACGCGGCCGCGCACCGAGCGCGACTGCAGCTCGACG
>JBGPIJ010000199.1:0-5527 GCA_041484865.1 Gemmatimonadota bacterium | reverse complement strand
GGCCTGGACGGCCTTGAACGCCGCCCGCACCGCGATCTCGGTCTTGCCGTAGCCCACGTCCCCCACGAGTAGCCGGTCCATGGGCCGGGGGCGTTCCATGTCCCGCTTGACCTCGTCGGTCGCCCGTCGCTGGTCCGGCGTGTCCTCGTAAAGGAAGGCCGACTCGAGCTCCCGCTGCCACGCGGTGTCCGGCGGAAACGCGTACCCCGGCACGACCTGGCGGCGGGCGTAGAGGTCGAGCAGCTCGGTCGCCATCTCGCGGATCGCCTTTCGGGTCTTGTCGCGCTGCCGCTGCCACACGGTACCGCCCAGGTGATGCAGCCGCGGGGCCGCATCGTCGTCGCCCGCCGACCGATAGGCTTCGAGCTGGTCGAGCCGGTACACGGGGACGTTGAGCCGGTCACCGCCTTCGTACTCGACGACCGCGACCTCCAGCTCGCCCTCACCCACCGTGATCGTTTGCAGACCGCGGTAGATGCCGATCCCGTGCTCCAGGTGCACGACGTAGTCGCCCACGGCGAGCGGCCGGGCCGCCGCCAGCCGGGCGGCCGTCCGATACCGGCGCGGACGCCGCAGCCGGCGGGCGCGCCGGAAGATCTCGTGGTCCGTGAGCAGGCGCAGCGTGGGGAGCGCGAATCCGCCTTCGAGCGCGCCCACCACGAGCTGCACCCGATCCGTCCCTAGCAGCTCCTCCAACCGCTCGAGCTGGCCCTCGTTGTCGCACAGGATCACCGTGGGCATCCCGTCGGTGAGGAGCTGGCGCAGCCGCCGGAGATCGCGATCGATCGGCTCGGGGGGGTTCACGGGGAAGCGCGCCGTCGCATCGGGCGCGTCCAGCACGACCCGCGCGAACGACTCGATGCGCTTCCGCCATCCCTCGGGTGGGAGCCACAGCTCGTCGCGCGGAGGGGCGTCCTCCCCAATCCGGCGCGCTACCTCGAGGTGATGCGCCGAATCCTCCCACGCGCGCGTGACCTCGCGCTCCACCGCGGCTTCCTGCTAGATCACGAGCAGAGCGTCGGACGGCAGCAGATCGAGCAATGACGACCGTCGAGTCGCCATCGGCGGCCCGCCGTCCCCGTGCGGGGCGCTCCGCTCGGTTCTCACCGGCAGCACGGTGACCCGCTCTACGGCGTCGCCCGACCGCTGCGAGTCGAGATCGAATGTGCGGACCGAGATGATTTCGTCACCCCACCACTCGATGCGCGCGGGGGCCGCCATCCCGAAGCCGTAGACGTCGATGATCGCGCCGCGCACGCTGAATTGACCGACTTCGGTGACAGTCGGTACGCGAGCGAACCCCATCGACTCGAGCTGCTGCACCACGGCGGTGAGTGTCAGGCTTCCCCCTTCCCCCTTCCCCCTTCCCGCGGCCAGGACCAGCCGCGTCGACTCGAGGGTCGCGGGAACGCCCGTCAACTCCGCGGTGGCGCGCGCGGGCGTGACGAGCACGCGGATCGCTCCCCGGAGCAGCGCCTCGATCGTCTCGACGCGCTCGCCGGCGATCTCGACGTGCGGCTCCTCGGCGCCGAGCCCCTCGCGCTGGGGGTAGAGTGCCACCGCGTCTCCCGCGAGCACCCCGGCGTCGGCCACCCAGCGTTCGGCATCGCTGGCCGTGGGCGCAAGCACGACGAACACGCGCTGCGGCATCCGCCGCGCGAGCGCCGCGACGAGAACCGCAGGACTCGACCCCGGCAGGCCCGCGATCGGGAGGCGGCCGCCCGCCGCCGGCAGCTGCTCCGCGAGGGCGCGGGTGGCGGGCATCTGATCGAAGCGATCGAGCAGGAAGTCGAGGGCCATCAGCGGGTGCGCGTCGCGACCCCGAGCTCCGCCGCCGCGACGAGCAGGGCGAGTCCCAGGAGCCAGCCGCTGATGTCGGCGCGGCGGGTGCCGGCGAAACGAGCCGCCGAGAACCCGCTGGCATCGAGCGGCCGGACGCCCAACGCACGCTCCACCAGCTCCGGCGGCGCCGGGGTTAGGTCCGATTCGCGCGGATCGGGGCCATACACCGTCGCCCCGAGTGTGTCGCGGCCGCGCGTGTGGAACTCGACGTGCACGGGCCCCTCCGCGGTCGTAACCGGTGCCTCGCCGCGCGCGATCCGGTTGACGAGGGCATCGAGGAACGGCACGAACCCGGTGGCGGCCGGTAGCGCGGTCCAGGCCGTATCCAGGCGGCTGCCGAGCAGCACTACGTCGCTGTCGCGCACGACCCAGGGGTCGCCGTTCACCGTCGCGAGCACGCTGCTCTCCGGGATAGCCTGCCCGCGGACCCGCTCGAGCCGGTAGCGCTGCGCCACCGTGACGCCGCCGATCTGCGCGAGGTCGCGCGCGCCCGCGATCGGCCCGGGCGTCGCCCGCTCACCGAAGCGCCACGCGACACCACGGGCTCGGAGGGCGCGGTTCGTCTCTCCAATCAGCGCTCGATCGATGGGCGGAAACACGACGCTCGGGCCCGCGCCCGGTCGCTCGCCCACCGCCACTTGGGCGCCGCCGTCGCGTCCCGCCCCTTCCTCTCCCAGCACGCCGAGCGCCGCGCGCACGAACGGCCCCACGTCGCCAACGGTCCGCACCCGGGCGGGCGGCCGCTTGCGCCACACGAAGAGCCGCCGGTCGTCCGTGCGCAGCTCATCGGGATCGAGCGCTGCGTCGCCCACCCACCAACCGACGCCGAGCGGTGGCAGCGGCACCGTCACGCCCGAGCCGGGCGCCGCGAGTGCGTGACCGATCGTCGCCCCGCGTACCCGTACGGTCACCGCGCCCGGCGCCGCTTGGGCGGTTCCTACCACGCTGACGCTCGCGACATCGTTCGCGACCGCGATCGCGCCGATTCCCCGGTTGGGCGGAGGCTCCAGCATCGGCCCGAGGACGAGCACGCGCACGCCGGCGCGTTGCGTCACGCGCGTCTCGCCGAGCGCGGTCCGCTGGAGATCGCTGACGACGTGCACTTCTCGCGCGGCCAACGGCTCCGCCTGCACGATCTGCGTCGCGCGCGCCACCGCATCGCTCAGATCGAGCCGCCGCGGCCCGACCGTCGCGCTGTCGAGCGCGGCGAGCAGCTCCGCGCGAGAGCCCCGGCGCAGCACGCCATCCGCCAACACCAGCCAAAGGTGGTCCGCGGGGCTGGTTGCGGCGAGCGACGGTCGCGCGACGGCCCGCAGACGATCGAGCATCGGGCGGCCGTCCACGACCACGCCCGACGACGGCGAATTGTCGAAGATGACTACGAGCGCCGTGGGTGCGTGCGCGCTGGCGCCCCCGATGCGGGCCGGCACGAGCGGACGCGCGGCCGCGAGCACGACGAGTGCCATCAACGCGGTGCGCAGCAGCAGGAGCAGCAGGTGGCGCAGCTTCAGGAGGCGGGCACTTTCACGCTCCGCTTCGGCGAGATACCGCGGGGGCGGAAATTCCGCCTCCGGCGGCTGCCGCCGCTCGAAGAGATGGAGCAACGCCGGGATCGCGGCGACGGCGAGCCCAAACAACGCGAGCGGGTGCAGGAACATCACGTCAGCAGGCGCAGGGCCAGGCCGAACGGCATGTCCGTCCATACGTGATGGTAGGCGATCCCATGCCGCCGGCAGGTTGTCCCCCAGGCGGCGATCTCGCGCTCCACGGTCGCCCGATAGGTGCGCGCGAGCTCGCGCGGCCGCACCACCACACTCGCGGTGGATTCAGGATCCCGGAACCGGACCTCCGGCGGACCGGCGAGCTCAATCTCGGCGCGATCCATGAGGTGGAACACGATCACCTGGTGCCCGCGATGCCGCAGATAGCGCAACGCCGTGAGCGCGAGAGAGCGGTCGAGCAACAGATCGGAGACCAGCACGATCAGTCCGCGTCGGGACACGAGCGAGGTGACCTGGCGCAGCGCCGCCTCCGCCACCGTCCCTTGCCCGTCGGGCGTGTAGAGCAGGCCACGGACGAGGCGCGTCCACTGGCCGGTCTTGACGCGCGCGGGGACGATCTGGCGAACGGCGTCGTCAAAGGTGATGAGCCCGGTCGCATCACGCTGCCGCAGCAGGATCAAGGCGAGCGCCGCGACGAGCCGGTCGGCGTAGGCGCGCTTTGTCAGGCGCTCGGCTGCGCCGCGCCATGCCATCGAGCGGCTCGCGTCCAGGAGGATCATCGCGCGGAGGTTGGTCTCTTCCTCGAACTGCTTCACGAACAATCGATCGGAGCGGGCGAGAATCTTCCAGTCGAGATAGCGCAACTCGTCCCCGGGCTGGTAGGAGCGGTGCTCGGTGAACTCGACCGAGAACCCCCGGAACGGAGACCGGTGAATGCCCGTCAGAAAGCCTTCGACGACCTCTTGGGCCACGATCTCGATGCCCCCGAGGCGGGCAACCTCCGCGGGATCGAGCAGATCAATGCGAGTGACAGCCATCAGCGATACCCGAACCTAATCGGCCGGCGTTTGTCCCCGGTAGAGGACAACCGGATCCGGTGTCGCGCCCTACTCGACGAGTGAAGTGCTTGCCGGACCATGAGTTGACGCAGCTTCATCAGGCCCCGGCGCGTGGCACGCGACGTGCTTTTGCAGCTGCGGGGAGGACCTATGATCGTCTCTATTGCCTTGCTCAGCCTTGGTATTGTCGCGGCCCCGCACCCCGGGACCGTATCGATCGCCGACCGCCCGCGAGTCCAGGTCTGGACCAATCGCGGCGACGATGCTTATACCATCGGACAGCCGGTCCGGGTCTCGTTCCAGACCGAGCAGGACGCCTACGTGACGCTGTTCCGCGTCGATACCGACGGGCGGGTCCGCGTCCTGTTTCCGCGCCAGCCGTGGGAGGACAATTTCGCCCGCGGCGGCCGCGTCTACGATGTCCCCGGTAGCGGGTCGCGCGCCAGCTTCGAGGTCGACGACGATCCCGGAGTCGGCTATCTCTTCGGCGTGGCGTCCGTCGATCCGTTCGCGTACGACGCGATCGAAACCGCCGACCACTGGGACTACCGCTCGATCGCCGACGACGGTCGGGTTCGAGGCGACCCCTATGTCGCGCTCACCGATCTGGCGGAACGCCTGGTTCCCGCGGGATACACCGACTGGGACTACGACGTGGTCCCGTACTACGTGCAGCAGCATTACCAATATCCGCGGTTTCTCTGCTACGACTGCCACTCATATGTGAGCTACTCGCGCTGGAATCCGTACGACTACTCCTGCATCCGGTTCCGGATCGTGATGTACGACGACCCCTACTACTATCCGTACCGCCACTACGGCGGTACCCGGGTCGTTTTCACGCGTCCCTATCGGCCCGAGCCGCGGTTCATCTTCAGGGACCGCGTGGGCGGGGAGGCGTTCATCACCCGCGGGGGCGAGCGGCCGGTAAACGATAATCGACGCCGTGACGTCGGCGTGCGCGGGCGCGACCTGGGAGGATCGGGCACGATTCCACCTCCCAGCGTGGGTGGCCGGCGGCGCCCTGAGGGCCGCCCCGATCGTCCGACGCAGCCCGACCGCCCCGTGAATCCCAACAACGGCGGCGGCCGCCCCGATGGGCGTGGGCAGCCCGACCGTCCGACG
>JBGPIJ010000198.1:0-5566 GCA_041484865.1 Gemmatimonadota bacterium | reverse complement strand
TGCGCCAGCTCGTGCCGGGGCTGTTTCTGTTGAGCCTGGTCGTCACCGGGCTGCTCGCTCCGTGGTTCGCCGCGGCGCGCGTGGCCGGCGCGGCGATCGTGGGCAGCTATGTCGCCGCCATTCTGGGCTCGGCCGCGCTCGCCGTCCGCCGCGAAGGCTGGCGCTGCGCCCTCGCCCTCATCGCCGTCTTCCCGACCGTGCACGGGAGCTACGGCTTCGGCTCGTTGCGCGGCGTGCTGCACCACGTGCTGCAGTCGCGCCCGAATCGCTACGATCCCGCGATGATCCCCCTGTCCCGATGAGCGCGCGCCCCCTGGTCGCTCCCTCGGAGCTCGCGACCTTCACGTATCACGACGTCACCGACGTCCCGGGCGACTCGGGCTTCCAGCGGCCCGCCGCCATGCCCTACAAACTCGGCCGGCACGCCTTCGGGCGGCACCTGGACGCGATCGCCCGAGCCGGGACGCCGGCGCTCGTTCCGGACCACGACCTCACCCGCCCCGGCCGCCACCTGCTCCTGACCTTCGACGACGGCGGCGCGAGCGCGCGCACGATCGCCGAGGAGCTCGAGCGGCGCGGCTGGCGCGGACACTTCTTCGTGGTCACGAGCTTCATCGGCAGCCAGCGGTTCCTCAGCGCGCAGGACCTCCGCGCGCTGCACGCCGCCGGACACCTGATCGGCAGCCACTCGCACACCCATCCGGACATCTTCAACGCGCAGCCGCCCGCCCGCATGGCCGAAGAATGGCGGGTGAGCGGGGACATCCTCGCGCAGCTGCTCGGCGCGCCGTGCCTCACCGCGTCGGTGCCGGGCGGCGACAGCTCTCGCGCCGTCTTCGACTCGGCCGCCGAGTCCGACATCCGCTTTCTCTTCACCTCCGAGCCCCAACTCCGCCCTCAGCAGTTGGGGGGGTGCTGGGCGTTGGGCCGCTACTGCCCGAATGCGTGGACGCCTCCCGAGCGGGTCGAGGAGTTGGCGCGGTTCCGCGGTTGGCGGAGCGCGCTCTTCACCCGCCGGCTGAAAGGCCTCGCACGCGCGGGGCTGCCCTTCTTGTACAAGAGCTACGTGCGCGTCCGCACGCGTGAGTTCACTGGAGACTGATTGAGATGACCGCCGTACGGGAAGTCCGGACCGAAGCGAGCAGGCAAACGAACCGGGTGGCGATCCGCGAGGCGACGCCCCTCGAGCGGCGGGATTGGGACGCGCTGGTGGAGCGCTTTCCCGGCTCCCGCGTGGTCCACAAGCGTGCCTGGACCGAGTGGCTGGAGGCGACCGGCTCCGGCACGCCGCTCTTCCTCGTTTTCGAGCGAGCCGGCGCCATCGTCGGGGCGCTCCCCGGCCTCGTCGTGCGCATGGGTCCGTTCCAGCTCTATGGCTCATCGCTCCCGGGTTGGCAGACGCCCGCGATGGGTCCCGTGTTCGACCCGAGCCGGCTGTCCACCCAGGAGATCGTGAGCGTGCTGGTGCCCTTCCTCGAGCGGCAGCACGGCATCCACCACGTGGAGATCGTGAGTCCCCATCTCGACGCGGCCGCGATGACGGCGGCGGGGTTCCGCGGAGAATGCGTCCCCACCTACCGCGCGCCGCTCTATCCCGACGACGAGTCGCGCACCCTCGGGGCGCTGAAAGAGAACGCGCGCCGCAACATCCGCCGGGCCGAGAAGCTCGGCGTGACCGTCCGGTTCCACGAGGACGACCGCTTTGTCGCCGAGCACTACGACCAGGTCCGGGAGGTCTTCGTGCGGGGCGGCCATTCGGTGTCGTTCGACGAGCACCGCATGCGCCAGCTGTTCGAGCGGATGCGGGCCGAGGGGAAGCTGATCGCCGTATCGGCGCACGCGCCCGACGGCGCGAGCATCGCCACCGGGATGTTCGTGATGGATGGCCGCGAGCTGCTGCTCTGGTCGTGGGCGCACCGGACGGCCCATCGCTCGTACCGGCCCACCGAGCTGCTCACCTGGACCGTGATCAAGCGCGCCCTGGCCGCGGGGTGCGACACGTTCGATCTGATGGGGCTGGGCGAGTTCAAAACGAAGTTCGGCGCGGTGCTCGATACAAGCGGCACCCGCTGGGTGCGGAGCCGCCACCGCTGGATCACCCGCACGCGCGACCTCGCCAGCCTGGTGTACCGGTGGCAGCAGGCCATTCGCGGGCGGATCGCCCGCGTGCGGATGTTCGGATGGGGACGCCTGCCGGTCGACTCCGAGCACGCCGCCAAGCCGAGCAACGGCGCCCCGGCGCAGGCGAAGAACGGCCACCGGCCCGCGCCCGCGACGCTGCGCGTCCTGATGGTCACGACCCAGTGGCCCCACGTTCCCTGGGGCACGCCGCAATTCGTCGCCCGCCAGGCCGCGTTCCTCCGCGCCGCCGGCGTCGACGTCGAGGTGTTCCATTTCGAGGGGCTCGGCAACCTGCTCAACTACGGCACCGCCTGGACGCACGTCCGGCGGCTCCTCAAGCGCAAGCGCTTCGACCTGGTGCACGCGCAATTCGGCCAGAGCGCGCTGATGGCCCTGCCCCGCCGCCTGCCGCTCGTGGTGACGCTGCGCGGCGATGACCTGCTGGGGATTCTCGACGACGACGACGGGCACGTCACCCTCGCGGGGATGATGCTGCAGCGCTTCTCGCAGTGGGTCGCGAATCGCGCCGACGCCGTGATCATCGTCTCCGCGCACATGCGCCAGTACCTGAACGGGGCGCCGGTGCACGTCGTGCCGTCGGGCATCGATTTCGACCTGTTCCGCCCGATCCCCCAAGCGGAAGCCCGCGCGCATCTCGGGCTGCCGCAGGAGGGTCGCTTTGCGCTGTTCGTGGGCAGTCCCAATCTCGCGCGCAAGCGCTACGTGCTGGCGCAGCAGGCGGTGACGATCCTGTCCCGCACCATGCCGACGCAGCTCCTGCTCGGGTGGAACGTGGCGCACGGAGAGATCCCCTTCTACATGGGCGCGGCCGACGTTCTGATCTTCACCTCGATGCAGGAAGGCTCCCCCAATGCCGTCAAGGAAGCCCTCGCCTGCGATCTCCCCGTCGTCTCCGTCGCGGTGGGCGACGTCGCCGAGCGCATCCAGGGAATCGAGGGGTGCGAGCTCTGTCCCGACGAGCGACCCGAAGCGATCGCCGCCGCGCTCGAGCGCGTGCTCAGCCGTGGCCGGCGCATTGCCGGCCGCGACGCCGTTCGCCATCTCGACGAGCGCGCGATCACGCGAAAGGTCATCGACATCTACCGAACCGCCGTCGCCGGGCGTCGCGGGTCATGAAGCTCACGATCCTCACTCAGTACTATCCGCCCGAACTTGGCGCGGCGCAGGGTCGCCTGTCGGGGCTCGCGGCGGCGTTCCAGCGACGCGGGCATAGCGTCACGGTGCTCACCGCCATGCCCAACTACCCGACCGGAAAGATCCACGCGGGCTACGGCGGGTTGCTGCGACGCGAGATCCAGGAGGGAGTGCGGGTCATCCGGACCTTCATCTACCCGACGCAGAAGGCCGACTTCCGCCACCGGCTGTCGAGCTACTTCTCCTTCGTGATCGCCGCCGCCGTCGTGGGCGCGCTGTTCCTGGATCGCCCCGACTACCTCATCGTCGAGAGTCCCCCGCTCTTTCTCGGCCTCACCGGCGCGTGGTTGAGCTGGGTGAAGCGCTGCCCGATGATCTTCAACGTCTCCGACCTCTGGCCCGAGAGCGCCGTGCGACTCGGCGTACTACGCCCCGGCGGCCTGGCCCACCGGCTCAGCAGCTGGCTCGAGCGCTTCTGCTACGGGCGCGCCGAGATCGCGAGCGGGCAGACGCCCGGGATCGTGGACGACATCGCCGCGCGGTTTCCCTGGTGCCGCACCTATCACCTCTCGAACGGCGTGAACGGCGACCTGTTTCACCCCGACCGCGCGACCCCGGCGGCGCGCGCGACGCTCGACCCCGCGCCCGATGCCTGCATCGCCCTGTACGCGGGGCTGCACGGCCTGGCCCAGCGGCTCGATCGCGTGCTCGACGCCGCGGCGGCACTCGAGCACACGTCGCTTCGCTTCGTGCTGATGGGTGACGGACCTACGCGGGAGGAGTTGATGCGCGACGCGCGGACCCGCGGGGTCACAAACGTGCGCTTTCTCGAGGCCCGGCCCGTGACCGAGGTTCCGCCGCTCCTCGCCTCGGCCGACATCGTCCTGGTGCCGCTCGCGACGCACCTCCCCGGCGCCACGCCGTCGAAGTTGTACGAAGCCATGGCGAGCGGCCGGCCGGTGGTGCTGGTCGCCGAAGCGGAAGGAGACCCGGCTAGGATCGTTCGGGAGCAAGAGGCCGGCCTCGTGGTGAAGCCCGGCGACACGGCGGCGCTCACGCGGGCGCTGTGCACCCTCGCGGGCGATCCCGCCCTCCGACACCGCCTGGGCACGAATGGGCGTCGCGCCGCCGAGCGGCACTTCGAAAGACGCGAGATCGCCAACCGGTTCGTGGACTTCCTGGAAGCGGAGTACGCCCGATCCCCCGTCCTGCATAACGGATTCCGCGCCGCGGCGCGTGGGGAGGTGTCGTGACCGCGCGGCCGCTGTCGGTGCTGATGCTCACGAGCGAATGGCCGCGCAGCGCCGAGCACACGTCGCACTTCGTGGCGCGCCAGGCGCGCTTCATTCAGCGGGAAGGCGTGCGGGTCGAGGTCTTCCGGTTCCGCGGGGCGAAAAGCCCACTCAACTATCTGCGGGCGTGGCGCCGCGTGCAGCGCATTCTCGCGGACCGGCACTTCGACCTGGTACACGCGCAGTTCGGCCAGAGCGCGCTGCTCGCCTTCCCCAAGCGCCGGCCGCTCGTCGTCACGTTCCGCGGCGACGACCTGCTGGGCATCGTGGGGCACGACTGCCGCCCCACCCGCGCGGGCCGCATCCTCCAGGGTCTGTCACGGCTCGTGGCCAGCCGCGCCGACGCCGCGATCGTCGTCTCGGAGCACATGCGCGAGCACCTGAATGGCGCGCCGCTCCCCGTGCACGTCGTGCCGTCGGGCATCGATTTCGACCTGTTCCACCCGATTCCCCAAGCGGAGGCGCGGGCCCACCTCGGCCTCCCGGCGGACGAGCCGGTCGTGCTGTTCGTCGGCAACCCGGCGGAGAGCCGCAAGCGCTTCGCCCTCGCCGAGCGCGCGGTCACGATCCTGTCGCGCACCATTTCCGCGCAACTGCTCGTCGGGTGGAACGTGCCGCACACGGAGATCCCCTACTACGTGAACGCGGCGGACGTTCTGGTCTTCACCTCGATGCAGGAAGGCTCCCCCAACGCCGTCAAGGAAGCCCTCGCCTGCGACCTCCCCGTCGTTTCCGTCGCCGTCGGCGACGTCGCCGAGCGGATCCGGGGAATCGCGGGATGCGAGCTGTGCCTCGACGAGCGGCCCGAAGCGATCGCCGCCGCCCTGGGGCGGGTGCTCGGCCGCGGCGAGCGCATTGCCGGCCGCGATGCCGTCCGCCATCTCGACGAGCGCCTTCTAGCCCAGCAGGTGATCGGGATCTACCGCGCGGTGGCCCGGCCCGGCGAGCAGCGACCTGAAAGAGAGCAGCGACCATGTGTGGCATCGTAGGCATCGTCT
>JBGPIJ010000197.1:0-5572 GCA_041484865.1 Gemmatimonadota bacterium | reverse complement strand
GAGCAGAACCCGGAGATCGCGAGTTTCTCGGACATCGACGGGCATCAGGTCAACGCCCCGCTGCGTCGCCAGCCGTTGGGCGCCTTCAAGCTGTTCAACTTCAGCGCGAAGATCGATCCCGTGCCCACGATGCTGGTTCAGGGTCATCGCCAGGTGATCCCCGACTTCTACGGGCTCACGACGTCGTTCATGCGCAATCGACTCCGGCCGAGCGTCACGGTGCTGGCAGAGGAAGAGGGCGCGCCCTGGGTGAAGTACATCCACGGTGACCTCGGCAAGGGGACCTGGACCTTCTTTGGCGGGCACGATCCCGAGGATCCCCAGCATGCCATCCTCGATGCGCCGACCGATCTGTCGCTGCATCCGCATTCGCCCGGGTACCGGCTCATCCTGAACAACGTGCTGTTCCCGGCCGCGAAGAAGCGCGAGCTGAAAACGTGAGTATCGAGCGGCTCGCGCCGGCAGTGCGGGATCTCCTGCGGAGCGAGATCGCCGCCGCGCGGGGGCGCGAGGTGTCGTTCGTCGCCCGCGGCGATCCCGACGGGCGTCTCGTGGAGGCCCGCGTCGTGGCGCGCGGCAGCGTGGACGCCGTGCTCGCGCTCCCCGGCATCGCGGAGCGCGGCGAGATGCTGCTGCACAATCATCCGAGTGGCTCGCTCGAGCCGTCGGGGGCCGATCTCTCGGTGGCGGCGCGGTTGCACGACGGCGGCGTGGGCTTCGCGATCGTGGACAACGACGTCACCGAGTGCTATGTGGTCGTCGAGATTCCGCGCGCGCGCGTCGCACGCCCGCTCGATCCCATCGACGTCGCGGCGCTCCTCGCGGAGCATGGGCCAGTGGCGCGCGTGCTGGGCGCGTTCGAGGATCGCCCGAGCCAGCGCGACATGGCGGCGTTCGCCGCCGACGTCTACAACGACGGCGGCGTGGCGCTGCTCGAGGCGGGGACGGGCGTCGGGAAGTCGTTCGCGTACCTCGTGCCGGCGCTCACCTGGGCGCGCGAGAACGGCGAGCGCACCCTCGTCTCGACCAACACGATCAATCTTCAGGAGCAGCTCGTCGGCAAGGACCTGCCCATTCTCGCGCGCGCGCTCGCCACCGGCGACCATACCCCGACCTTCGCGCTGCTCAAGGGGTGGCGTAACTACCTCTGCCTGGCGCGGCTCGACCAGGCGCGCGCCGGGCAGGATTCACTATTCGACGCCGAGCGGGAGGGGGAGCTCAACGCACTCGCCGCGTGGGCCGCGCGCACCGCCGACGGCAGCCTCGCGGACCTGCCGGACGAGCCGTCGGGCGAGCTGTGGGATGCCGTGGCGGCGGAGTCGGACCTGTGCACCCGGCTCAAGTGCCCGCACTTCGACCGCTGCTTCGTGTTCCAGGCGCGCCGCCGGGCCGCGGAGGCGGACATCGTCGTAGTCAACCACCACCTGCTCGCGTCGGACCTCGCCGTGCGCATGGCGTCCGACAACTGGCTCGAAGCCGCGGTGCTCCCGCCGTATCGGCGGCTGGTGCTGGACGAGGCGCATCACCTGGAAGACGTGGCGGCCACGCACTTGGGTGCCCACGTGAGCGCGGTGGGCGTACACCGGCTGCTCGCGCGGCTCGAGCGGAACGGCCGCGGGCTCCTCCCCACGCTCGCAGCGACGCTCGCGGGGCGCGACGACCTGCTCACCGCGGCAAGCCGCGACCTGTTGCGCCAGAGTCTGTTTGACGCCCTCGGCGCCGCCCGCCGCGCCGCCGAGTCGCTGTTCGCGCTGCTCGGGAGCTGCCTCGATCAGGCCGAGCAGCGCGGCCCGGTGCTGCGCCTCACCGACAGCTTCGGCGAGCATCCGGTGTGGTCGGAGGGCCTTGGGGTCGCGCTCGAGAATCTCTTGATCGGGTTCAACCGATTGCGCGACGGCGTCGAGACGATCGCGGACCGCTTGAACCTCGAGGATGCGGCGGAGCGGCCGGCGCAGCTCATCGGCGAGCTGCGCGGCGTGGTGCGGCGGCTCGACGGCGCGGCGCAGGCGCTCACCGCGGCGCTGCGGCCGCCGCCCGGAGGTCCGCCCGCGGTGCGCTGGCTCGAGCGGCGGGACGGCGGTCGGAAGACCCCGAACGTCGGGCTTGCCTCGGTGCCGCTCGATCTCGCGCCCCTGCTCAAGGAAAATCTCTTCGATCGCGTATCCACCGTCGTGCTGACGAGCGCGACACTTGCCGCGAGCGGCGATTTCGGGTTTCTCGAGGAGCGCCTCGGCCTCGATCTGCCGCCCACGCGCGTGGCCGTGCGCGAGGTGCTCGCCTCGCCGTTCGACTTCGCGTCGCAATGCTTGTTCGGCGTGCCGACCGACCTGCCGGACCCCCGCGACGACGAGGCCGGCCACGACCGCGCGGTGGCGCGGGTGCTCGTGGAGCTGGCGCACGTGTCCGACGGCGGCATGTTCGTGCTGTTCACGAGCCACGCGGCGCTGCGCCGCACGGCGGAAGCGGTGCGGGGGCAGGTGGGCGGGCGCTGGCCATTCTTGGTGCAGGGCGAGGGTCAGCGAGACCAGCTGCTGCGGCGGTTCCGCGATTCCGGGTCCGCAATCCTCCTCGGTACCGACTCGTTCTGGGAAGGGGTGGACGTTCCCGGCAAGGCGCTGCGCGCGCTCATCCTCGCCAAGCTCCCGTTCAAGGTGCCCACCGAGCCGCTGACGGCAGCGCGACTCGAACGGCTCGAGGCGCGAGGTGACAATGGCTTCACGCGCTACCTCGTGCCTCTCGCGGCGCTCAAACTGAAACAGGGCTTCGGACGGCTGATCCGGACCCGGGGGGACGCGGGCGCCGTGGTTCTGCTCGACCGCCGGGCGATCACGAAGCCATACGGGGCGCGGATCCTCGACGGCTTGCCTCCCGCAACGAGCGTGGTGGGGCGCTGGGACGACGTGCGGCGGCGCTGCGAGGAGTTCTTCGCCGAGCACGGAATTGGTGCACCGGTGCCCGGCGGGGGCTGGTAGATTCATGTACGTGATCCTCTGGACCTTCGAGGTCCGGCCCGGGTTCGAAACGGAGTTCGAGCGGGCGTACGCGGCGGACGGCGATTGGGCGCAGCTGTTCCGCCAGAGTTCGGGCTACCTGGGCACGGAGCTGCTCCATGACATCGAGCGACGGCGCCACTACTCCACCATCGACCGCTGGGAATCGCGCGAGGCGTTCGAGGTGTTTCGCCGCGAGTTTCGCGTGGCGTACGAGGCGCTCGATGTCCGATGCGCGCCGCTCCGGGTCAGTGAGCGCATAATGGGACGTTTCCAGGAATGACGGCGTGACAGCGCGAGGCGTCGCTCCCGCGTATCTCGGACAGATGAGGGAACGAAGCGAGTGTTGAAACCGCGGGGGAGCTGGCTGGCGAGCGGAGCGGTGCACGTCGTGTTGCTCGCGGCACTCGCGGTAGGATTCGCGGCGCGCAACACGCCGCGGGTCACGTTCCTGAGTCTCGACTCTCCGCGGGCTGTGGCGCTGCCACCCGCTCCCCCGGGCGCCGTAGGACGGCATGGGCCGAGCGGTGCGCGGCAGCCGGCTGGCCCATCGATTCCGGTGCCGCCCGCTCCGTCCCATCCCGCGCCCGCACCGCTTACTGGACGCATCATTGCGTCGCCGCGCCTCTCGGATGCGCGCATCTGGCCCGTGCCGCGGCCCGCCCTCCCAACCGAAGTCGCGGATGCGCTCTACAACCCCGACACCGCGGCGCGTGATACGGCTGTCGTGCACCGCCTGCGGGCGATGGTGGACTCGCTGAACCGCGTGATCGACCAGGACCAGCGCGAGCACCGCCTCCCCTCGTGGACCACGGACGTCGCGGGGAAGAAATTCGGCATCGACTCGTCGGGGATCTATGTCGCCGGCGTGAAGATCCCCACGGCCGCGCTCGCGCTGCTCGGCAATATGCTGCCGCAGGGCAACTTCGATGAGTCACTGCGCGCCCGGCAGATGGAATACATGCGCCAGGACATCATCCAGGCGGCGCGTCGCACCGAGACGCTGCAGCAGTTCCGCAAGTACGTGCGCGAGCTGCGGGAACGGAAACAGTCGGAGCGGGATGCGGACAAACGGGCGCGGGGAGACACGGCGAAGGCGAGACCGGATACGGTGAGGGTTACGCCGTAGAAGGCGTCGTACGTCGGTACGTCGCTACGTTGTACGAACCGCAGCATCCAGTCTCTTCAACGCCGCATCTTTTCCCACCACATACAGCAGCTCGTGCACGGGCTCCGAGACCGTGCCGCCCGTGAGCGCGATGCGGATCGGCTGAAAGACTTTTCCCGCCGGCACGGCTTTCTGCTCGGCGAGCACCCGCAGCGCGGACTCGATCGCCGTGGGCTCCCACGCCGTTGTCTCTAGCGCCGACCTGCTGTCGAGCAGCGCCTGGCGATAGCCCGCCGGATCCTTGGCGATTTCCTTCTTCGCCTTGTCGTCCACCACGATGTGTGTCGCGTCGAGCCGCACCGCGACCTGGCGCGCGACCTCGAGCGTGGTGCGCGAGCGCGTCTTGACCGCCGCGATCGCCCTCAGGACCGCCTCGCGATCGCGGTTCAGGCCGAGCCGCTCGAGCTCGGGCGCGACGAGCGGAGCGATCGATTCCGGCGTTGCCAGCGAAAGGTACTGGCCGTTCATCCACTCGAGCTTCGTCATGTCGAAGATCGCGCTCTTCTTCTGCACGCCATCGAACGCGAACAGGCTTACCATCTCCTCGAGCGTCATGATTTCCCGGTCGCCGCCGGGGCTCCAGCCCAGCAGGGCGAGGAAGTTGCGCATCGCGGCGGGTAGGATCCCCATGTGCTGGTAGTCGCCCACGGCGGTCGCACCGTGCCGCTTGGAGAGCTTCTTGCCGTCCGGGCCGTGGATCATGGGGACGTGTCCGAACACCGGCAGCTCCGCGCCCACGGCGCGATACAAAGCGATCTGCTTCGGCGTGTTCGAGATATGGTCATCGCCGCGCAGCACATGGGTGATCCGCATGTGGATGTCGTCGGCGACGACCGCGAGGTTGTAGATCGGGGTGCGGTCGGAGCGCAGGACGATGAAATCCTTCAGGTCCTCGCCCTGAAAGCTGATGCGGCCGTGCACCGCGTCCTCCCACGTGATTTCTCCGGACGGCATGCGGAACCGAATCGCGCCCTCGTCGAGATAGGCCTTCCCTTCGGCGAGGAGCCGGTCGGCCATCTCCTGGTGGCGCTTGAGCCCCTCGCCCTGGAACACGATCTCTTCGTCCCAGTCGAGGCCGAGCCAGGTGAGCCCGTCGAGGATGACCTTGGTGTGCTCTGCGGAGGAGCGCTCGCGATCGGTGTCCTCGATGCGCAGCAGAAACTTGGCCCCCGTATGACGCGCGTAGAGCCAGTTGAAGAGCGCCGTGCGCGCGCCGCCGACGTGGAGATAGCCGGTGGGCGACGGCGCGAAGCGGAGGCGGATTGGGGACTGAGTCATGAAGGCGGTGTTGGGTGTCGGGTGTCCGGTGCACTCGGTGGGGATTCCCGACACCCGGCACCCGACACCGCATTTTGCTGTTCCACGGAGAGGGGGGGATTCGAACCCCCGATAAGGCTTTTGACCCTATAACGGT
>JBGPIJ010000196.1:0-5605 GCA_041484865.1 Gemmatimonadota bacterium | reverse complement strand
TCAAGGAATTCGAGGAAAACGGCCGTGGCCGTGAGGCCCGCGACGCGGCCCGCGAGGGGAAGGACTACATGGAGCAGTGGCTGGACAAGCAGGGCTTCAAGGTGGTCAAGAGCGGCGGCGACCTCGTCATCGAGGGGAACGTCTTCAACGCCTGGGAACCCCACGGCGCCGCGCGCTACTGGGGCGGCTGGGCAGCCAATCCGGGGGTGGGTCTCGAGGTCGTGGCAAAGGACGGCAAGGGGAACATCGTCGGGGAGGTCCGCCACAAGGCCAAGGGCTCGACGATCCGGGACGCCGTGGAGAACGGCCTGGAGGATGTCGCCAAGGCGCTGTCGAACGGAAATTAGAGGCGTCGCGCACCCCCTCACCGAGGGAGCGGGCATAAGGCATCCTGTTCATGGAATTGGAGATAACCCGGAAGCGGGCTCCCGGCGGCGGGAGGCCCGCTTCTTGCTTTTTGCCCGGCGTGGTACCGTCTTACCCCGGCCAATCCGGCGACCCTGACCTCCGACCCTTGACGTTCGACCCTGGACCCTAGACTTCCTCGAAGGAGCGACCAAGATTCCTGAAACCACGCCCGCCGTCACCCTCCCCGATACGGGGTTGACCGCGCTTTTTGGTATCGCCGACGAGAATCTCCGCGCCATCGAAGAGGCCTTTGGCGTCCGGCTGGCCTCCCGGGGCAACGAGATCTCCGTCATCGGTACGGGCGCCGGAGAAGAGGCCGTCCGGAGGCTGCTCTCGGACTTCTCCGAGCTGCTCGCTCTCGGATACCCGCTCAAGGCGAGCGACGTCGCCACGGGCATCCGGGTCGTCAAGGAGGACGCGAACGCGTCGCTCGTCGAGTTCTTCATGGAGAGCCCCTTCGGGCCGACCCTGAAGTCCACGGTGACCGCCCGCAACATCAAGCAGCGACTCTACGTGCAGACCATCGACCGGCACGACCTGGTCTTCGCGATCGGACCGGCGGGGACGGGCAAGACGTATCTGGCGGTCGCCATGGCCGCGGCGGCGCTCCTGGAAAAAAAGGTCAAGCGAATCGTGCTCGCGAGGCCCGCGGTGGAAGCGGGGGAGCGCCTGGGATTCCTGCCGGGGGACGTCCAGGAAAAGGTGGATCCCTACCTGCGCCCGCTGTACGACGCGCTCGAGGACATGATCCCGCGCGACCGCGTGCAGAAGGCGATCGAGATGCGCACCATCGAGATCGCTCCGCTCGCCTACATGCGCGGGCGCACGCTGGCCGATGCGTTCGTCATCCTCGACGAAGCGCAGAACGCCACCGGCATGCAGATGAAGATGTTCCTCACGCGGCTCGGCGTGAACTCGCGCGCGGTGATTACGGGCGACAAGACGCAGATCGACCTCGCCCCCCGGGAGAATTCCGGTCTCCTGCAGGTGGAGCGGATCCTCCCCGGAATCGAGGGAATCGGGTTCGTCTACCTGAACGACAGCGACGTGGTGCGGCACCGCTTGGTCCGTGCCATCATTCGCGCCTACGCGGACGACGGGCAGAGCTGACGTGAACCTGCCCCGGGCGCAGCTCCGCTATCACGCCGACCGCTGGGCCTGGGTGCCCGCGCTCGCCCTGCTCACGTACCTCGTATTCCCGTCGAGCTCGCGCGACGTGGCGCCGGTCATCGACGTGGGCAAGATCGCCGATCGCGACGCGGTGGCGCCGTTCACATTTTCGGTGAACAAGACCGATGAGGAGCTGGCGGGCGAGGCGGAAGAGCTCGCCGGCACCGTGAAGCCGATCTACGAATTCGGACGGCGCGCGCTCGACAGCGCGACCTCGAACATGCACGTCTTCTTCGCCCGCATCGACGCCGTCGGCAAACAGGGGCCTGGCGCCGTGGCCCGCGCCGCGCGCGACCTCGGCGTGACGCTGACGCCGGAAGAGGCCGCCTACCTGACGAGCAGCAAGAAGCGCCGGGTCCTGGAGTCGTCGCTCGCCGAGCTGTTCGACCACACGCTCGCCCTCGGCGTGACGAGCCCCGGAGTGCTCCAGGTGGAACAGTCGCCCGAGCTGACCGTACGGCGCCGCAACTCGGAGAGCTCGATTGCCCGCGACCAGATCATGTCGTACGCCCAGTATCTCGCGCACGCCCGCTCCACACATCCCGACAAGGGCTCGGCGACGGGAGACGCCGTCTACATTCGGCTCGCGGGACGTTTTTTCCGGCCGACGCTGGTCCCGAACGAACGCGAGACCGAGCGGCGCCGCGACGAGCTGCGCCGCAGCGTCGAGCAGACGAAGTATGTCGTGCGCGCGGGGGGCCGGATCGTCGGCGCGCATGAGGTCGTGACGAGCGACGCCCACGAACGCCTCGCCGCACTCCAGCAGGAGCTGCTGCGGCGCGGCGCCGCCACGAGTCACTCGCTGCTGGGGGCGCTCGGATCCGTGCTGCGCGACGCGCTCGTGCTCGCGATCTTCTGGGTGCTGCTGTTCTTCTACCGCCGCGAGACCTACCGCGAACAGCGGCAGATGGCGGTGATCGCCGCCCTGTTCGCCGCGTCGATCTGCGGCGCGGCGGTCGTGGCTCGCTGGGTCCCGGGCCTTCCGGTGCTGATCCCGCTGCCGTTCATGGCGATGATGCTCACCGTCCTGCTCAACGGCCGGGTATCCATGATCGCCGCGATGAGCCTCGCCGTCGTCATCGGCCAGCAAGCCGCGTTTCACGATTCACCCGCCTTGTTCTTCGCCGTCGTGGGCGGCGTCACTGCGGCCCTCTCGATCCGGGTGCTGCGCCGCCGCAGCCATCTGATGATCGTGGTATTGATCGTGGGTGCGGGCTACCTGCTCGGCGCCGTGGCCGTCGGGCTCGCGAGCGCGTGGACGACGGGGGAGACGCTGCTCCATGCGCTGTGGGGGATGGTGAACGGACTGGTGTCCGCCGGGCTCACCCTGTTGCTGCTCCCCGCGGCGGAGTCGCTCACGGGGATCACCACGGATCTGTCGCTGCTCGAGCTCCTGGATCCGAGCCGGCCGCTGCTGCGACGCCTGTCGGTGGAGGCGCCGGGGACCTTCCAACACAGCATCGCGATGGCGAACCTCGTGGAAGCGGCCTGCAATCAGGTGGCCGCCAACGGGCTCCTCGGGCGCGTGGGCTGCTATTACCACGACATCGGCAAGGTCAAGAACCCGCTGTACTTCGTCGAGAACCAGACGCGCGGCAATCCCCACGACCGGCTCGACCCGGGCCAATCGGTCCAGATCATCAAGGCACACGTGACCGATGGACTCGCGCTGGCGGAAGAGGCGCACCTCCCCGCCGTGGTGGCGGCCTTCATCCCCGAGCACCACGGCACATCCGAGATCACCTACTTCCTGGACCGCGCCAGACACAGCGCGGTGACCCCCGACCCGGCGGAGTTTCGCTACCCCGGTCCGAAACCCCGGTCGGTCGAGACGGCCATCACGATGCTCGCCGACTCGGTCGAGGCGTCCCTCCGCGTGCTCGAGGAACTCACGCCGCAGAAAATCGAGGAGGCGATCAATCATATCGTCCGGACGAAGCTCAATCAGGGACAGCTCGACGATGCTCCGATCACGCTGGAGCAGATCAGCCAGGTGAAGACCGAGTTCGTTCGCAGCATCAACGCGATGCATCACAACCGCATCGACTATCCGGAGTCCAGTGGCGGGATCTCGGCGACCTGGCAGCCGGCCGCGAAAACCTGAGACGCGACTCGCGCGCGCGGCCCGCCGCGTGCTGGCGTGGGAAGGAGCACGGCGCACTCGCGTGGAGATCACCGTGCTCGACGCTCCGCGCATGCGACGGCTCAACCGCCGGGCGACGGGCCGACAGGCCGTCACCGACGTGATCGCCTTCACGCTGCCCCAGCCGGACGGGACCGTGCTCGGCGACGTATACGTTTGCCCTGTCGTCGCGGAACGCTGGGTGGAAGATGCGGGACGAGGAAAGGCGGAAGGGAAAAGGGGCGTGACGGTGACTGAGGAGCTCCTGCGGCTGGCCGTGCATGGGACGCTGCACGTACTGGGCTATGATCATCCCGAAGGCACGGGACGCACGCGCTCCGGAATGTGGCGGAAGCAGGAGCTGTACGTGCGCCGCCTGCTGGCACGGGCCCGCTGATGCTCGGCGCCACGGCGCTCGTCATGGTGGGCATCCTCGTCGGGGTGGCGGCCGGGCTGTGGGCGGGTCTCCTGTCGCTCGGCGAGGAAGCGGCCGTCGGGGAGGCGTTGCACACCCTCGGCGACGCGCCCCCCGCGAGCATGGGCGCCCGCGTGCCGCTGCATCGCGCCCTGCACGTTGCCCGCCTCGCCCTCCTCGTGCTCGGCGCCGTCGCCGCCGCCAACCTGCTGGCGTGGTGGCAGCACCCGTGGACGGAGGCGATCACCGATCTGGTGCTCTCCGCGGGACTGTTGTTCATCGTCGGAGACGCGTTGCCTCGCAGCCTCGCTCGGCTCGCCCCCGAAGTCGCGGAGGCCGCGCTGCCGGTCGCGCGCCGCACCCTCGCCCCCTTCCAGCCGCTGTTTTGGCTCCTCGCCTGGGTGGATCGCAGCCTCCACGCTCTCCTCGTGACGCCCCCGCGCACCGAGCCGGACCTCGGCGCCGCGCAACGCGACATGCTGCTCGGCGTGTTCACCCTGGCCGACACTGCGGTAGACGAGGTGATGACGCCGCGGCTCGACATGATCGCCGTCGACGTCGGTGCCACCTTCGAGGAGCTGGTCGAGAAGTTCCGCGACAGCGCCCATTCCCGGCTCCCCGCCTGCGACGGAACGCCCGACAACATCGTCGGCATCGTGTTCGCCAAGGACCTCGTGCCCGTCGCCATGGGCATCACGGGCCACCGCGACCGCTGGCAGGATCTCGTCCGGCCCGCGACCTACGTGCCGGAGACGAAGACCCTCGACAGCCAGCTGCGCGACTTCCAGCGTGGGCCGGCCCACCTCGCCATCGTCGTCGATGAGTTCGGGGGCACCTCGGGGCTCATCACGCTCGAAGACATTCTCGAAGAGGTGGTGGGGGAGATCCGCGACGAACGCGACATCGAAGCGCCTCCGGCGATTCACGCCGAGGGCGACAAGTATTGGGTCGATGGCCGCGTGACCCTCGACGATCTCTCGGTCGCGCTCGGGCGCCCGTTCGAGCATCCGGACGTCTCCACCGTGGGCGGGCTGATCTACTCCGCGCTGGGCCGCGTGCCGCGATCGGGCGAGGAGCTGATGCTCGACGGCTTCCGCGTCGTCGTCGAGCGGGTCGACCGCCGGCGCGTCACCCGCGTTTACTTCGAGAAACAATGATGGCGTCGTGGATCGCCCTCCTCCTGGGCCTCGGGCTCGCCGGCGCCGCCGCCAGCGTGGGCGCGGCGGCCGCGGCCGTCAGCCAGTTCGAGCTGACGCGCTGGGTGTCGTACCGGCTCCGCGGCGTGGGAGGGAGAGGAGCCATTCGGCTGCTCGAGAATCCCGGGCGCGTGCTCGCGACTGCCAACGCCCTTACCACGCTGGGGATCGTGTGTGCCGCGGCCGCCGTGCCCGCGCTGCTCGCCCAGGCGACGCCGACGTTTCTCGGTGTCTTCACGATGACAGCCGGCGTGCCGCTGTTCGTCTCCGCGGCGTACATCGTGCCCCGCGTGG
>JBGPIJ010000195.1:0-5709 GCA_041484865.1 Gemmatimonadota bacterium | reverse complement strand
CGCCATGGATGTTCGCGAGGATGCCGAGGTTCTGCTCGACGCGCGCCCTTAGCTCGCGGCTCTGCCCGCCCAGCTCCAAGGCGCGGAGGAAGTTCCGGCGGGCGTCGGCGACGGCGTCCGTCTCCAGGTCGATCCCGCCGAGGGTGTTGAGGGCCTCGCCGGCGAGCACGGCATTGCCGGCGTGGTACGCCACGGCGTGGCTCCTGCAGCACAGTTCCCGTGCGCCGGCCGATTCACCCCTGCGGTGGCGCACGACGGCGAGACGGCGCAACCCCTCGGCCAACACCGCCTGCTCGCCCGCGGCCTCTGCCGCAGCAATCGCCGCCTCGTACGACGCGACCGCTTCGGGGATGGACGCCGATCGCTCCCGGGCGCGTCCTTCGTCGAGCAGGTCCGCCGCGGCGCGCACCGGCGCGCGCGAACTCCTCTGGTCGCAAGCCGAGGGTGGCAGCGCCGTCATCGCCGACTCACCACGCGATGGCATAATTCGAGAAGTGGTTCAGCTGCCCGGTGACTGCCTTGAGGTTGGGGTTGTCTGACGACCGCCCGTGCCCCAGGGTCGCGAGCGAGTCGCTGACCTGGGTGATCTGCTTCTGCACCATGGACCCTCTTGTCGGGCAGTTCGCGTAACTCATGATGAGATGCGCGGGCTGCTGGAAGGTGAGGCCTTCCGGATGGAAGCGGACGAGGTTCACGGTGTCCGATGGCACTACAGCGGTGATGCTCACTGGTCCGGAGAGCGCGCCGACCGGAACGACCAGCGCGTGCGGACCAACCTTGAGCGTCCCGCCTGAAGACCCGATGATCTGCGTCACCGAGTCGGAGGCGAGCGGCTTGCACCAGAGGAGCCCGTGCGGCGGCGTCGCGATTCCAGCGGTGAGCGTGGGAGCGCTCGTCCCCGACGCGATCGCGGCCATGGACAGCGCGGCCAGCAGCACGGCGGTCATCGACATCGTATCCCTAGGGGGGGCGCCCTTCGGGATGACGAGCCCAGGGTCTTCCTGCGCTGCCATCGTACTTCTCCCCTCTTTTTGCAGCCCTGCTCAGTCGGCCTGGAAGTCCGGACCCCCCAACAACGTGTCCAGCTTGTCGATCTCCACCCTCGCCCCGAGCCGCTCGAACGTCTCGCGGGCCCGCTGTGCCACGTCTCTTGCGGCAGCCACTGCGCCCTCGCCGGCCAGCAGATGCGCGAGATCGCGCTGGGCAATGGCGACGAGCAGCGGCCGCTCGTGCTCCTTCGCGCGGTCGATCACCGCGCGGAGCATGGCGTGCGCGTCTTGCGTCTTCCCCGCGCGACCCAGCGCGACGGCGAGGATCCGTAGGTCCTCGGTCTCGCGGACGGCATCCTTCAGCTCACGGTGCATCGCCAGGGCGCGTTCCGCTCCCTGGATTGCGAGCTCGGACTCACCCCGTACTGCGTCGATCTCGGCCAGTCCCGCGAGGGCCTGGGCCTCAAGCTGGCGGTCGCCCAGCCGCTCGGCCTCCCGCACCGCCGTGCCGGCGGCCTGCAGCGCGCGGTCGAGCTGCCCCTGCTCGCGGTAGCTGATGCCGAGATTGTGCTGCGACTCGACGACGCCGCGGCCGTAGCTGGCCTTCTGGTACGCGGCGATCGCGCGCCCGTAGGCTCCGACCGCCCGGCGGTAGTCCCCCTGCATGTTGGCGATGATGCCGAGGTTGTTGGCGCAGCGGCCGACGGTGGCCATATCGTTGTCCTCCATCGCCTCTTCCTGCGCCCGCGTGAAGAAGTACGTGGCCTGATCGATGCCGCCTCCCTCCAGCGCGATCGCGCCGCACACGTTGAGCGCGCGCACTTCCAGCGCCCGATCCCGCAGCATTCGCGCCCGCAACTGCGCGACCATAGCCCATTGCTGGCCTACGTCCAGCCGGCCGAGGCGGCTGTGCGCGATGCCGCAGAGCAGGGTCAGCATGGGGGACTGCTCGAGCTCGTTCTCCGAGCGCCCGCTCAGGTACGTGAGGAGCTCGGCGTAGCGCCCCGCGTCGGCCAACTCCTGCGCCACATGGAGCGGCGCCAGCGCCCCGCGCAGCTCGGCCGCGAAATCGTCGTCCCAGTCCTGATTGGCCAGATTGCGGATTTCGCCTTCGGCTCCAAGGCGGGTGAACATGACCTTGGCCGTCCGCGCCGCCGCTTGGGCTTCGGCGTTCCGCCCGGTCCGGCGCAGGAGCATGGCTAAGTCTCGCGTCGCCTCGCCCAGGAGCTGAGGCCGTCCGTGCGTCTCCGCCCGCCCGATCGCCTCGCGCAGCGCGCGCTCGGCGGCAGCCATCTGGTCCTCAGCCACCAGCAGGGATGCCGCGACTCGCAGATCCTCGGCCTCTCCGATGGGATTGGGCAGCCGGCTGCGGATCTTCTGAACCCGGTCTAGCTCGCGCCGTGCCAGTTCCAGCTCGTTCCGGACGACGTGGATCTCCGCCCGCCCCCGGAGCGTCAACGCCCAGAGCGTGCGATCCCCGGCCGCTTCGGCTTTCGCGACGGCCTGGTCGGCTTCTGCCAGCGCGCGGTCGAGCGCATCCTGCTCCCGATACGTGATCCGCAAGTTGTGGTGGCACTCGGCGACGCCCCGCGGCATACCGGCGCGGTGGAAGGCCGCCGCGGCGATCTCCCAGGACCCGATTGCCTCGGCGTGCCGCCCCCGCAGGCTACCGATGATCCCCAAGTTGTTGGAGCAGCGGCCGGTCGTGGCATGATCCCCGTCCCGACTGGCTGCCATGAGGGCCTGCGTGAAGTAATCCGCCGCCTCGTCGATCCGCCCGCTGACCAGGGCGACAGCGCCCCGCGCATTGAGCGCGTGACGCTCGACCGCCTGCTCGTCCCGCTTGCGCGCCTGATCCAGCGCCAGATCGAGCCACCGCTGTCCTTCGTCGTGGCGCCCGAGCCGCGCTTGCGCCGTACCGTACAACAACGCCAGGCTCGGCGAGTCTTCAAGCTCGCTCCGCTGTCGCGCACCGAGGTACGCGACGACCTCGGCGTCGTGTCCGGCCGCGGCGAGCTGCCGGGCCGTGTCGATTACGAGTGGCATCGTGTGTGTCCCCCGCCTGCCTTGCAGCCGCCGTTCAAACCAGGCCTTGTGAGGCGCATCGGCATCCTCGCCCCGCCTACCAGGAAACCGCGTACTCGGAGAAGTGCGGCAACGCACTGGTGAGCAACTTGTCCGAGAGCGAGTGGCTCGCCGAGATTGGCGCCCATAGACTGTCCGCACCCTCGCGATACCACAGCCCCAGCAGCTGGCTCTCGATGTAGACGTCGGTGCTGTCCACCACGCCGTCCCCGTTCAAGTCGCCGTCGGCGCCGCCGTACCAGATTTGAAGCTGGGCCGGATCGCCGAACAGCGTTCCCGTCGGCTCGAGCGACACTTTGAGACTCTGCGGGTCGACGGTCACCGTAAGCAGCACCGAGTCGCCTGGCGCGAGGTCGCCGAGACCGGGCACATACGCCGGGTCAACCGTTACGAGCCGCAAGAACGGGGAGGTGGTGTCCCCCGTAGCGCTGACGTAGTTGATCTGGACGGAACGCTCCTGTCCCCGAACCGCCCAGAACGCTGCCGTGTAGTGATCGATATTGAGCCCACCAGTCGGATCGGCCAGGAACACCCCGTTAACGACCCGGCCGGAGAGAGCGCCGATCGCGGTGAACTGCGGCGAGGAGCTCCCCGCCCACCGGAGGAACCGCGGGGCCGGGGCGACCGACTGGTCAACCGCGGTGGGATGTAGTCCGTCGCCGCATCGGGCAACAACCAGCGCGAGTGCGAGCGCAATCAGGGAGCGGCGAAAGAACATACGATCCTCCGAGTACATGTGAGGTCCTACCAGGCTACCGCGTAGTTCGCGAAAAGCTGTAGCAGCCCGACGACATATCGTGTCCGTTGGCTCCAGCTGTTGTTCTTGGGCTTGGCATGGCTCCGCCGATGCCGCAGGCGGAAAGCATCACTCAACAACACGCGCCAATCCCCTTGTGGTCCCTGTAGACCCATGCGGACCATCCGTCCACCGCGGCCTTTGAAGACGAGACCGTCGGGCCGGAAGCGAACCCGTCTCACGGTATCCGATGGCGCCACAACGGTGATGCTCACCGTGTCGCTGAACGCGTGCGAATCGGCGAACGCACATAGTGGCCTACCGTGGACAACCCATCGCACGCCAACGCGATCGCGCCGACAATCGGCAATGGCGTCGGCGGCGAGCAATCGTAGCTGGGCGTCTTGACGGGGGCGCTCATATGTGGCACCTTGTGGCCTGTTTGTGTCCCGCTACTAGGTGACTTCGTTGCCTTTGCAGTCACCAAAATAGAGCCTATTTTGGCATAAGTCAATACCGAAACTGGAGCACAAGTGAGCCCGATAGCGGAACGCCTCGCGATCCTCTTAGACGTCTTTAGCCCTTGGGAGTCCATCTCGTTGACCTATCGGCAGTTCGCGGCGGAGATCGGCCGGCCCGTCACCGAAGCCGCAGTCAAGAAGTGGCCTCAACGCAAGAAGTTCCCGGCGGATACAGCCCGGCTGATAGCGGCCAAGGCCCGGGACCGCGGCTTGATCGGCGTAACGTTGGAGTGGGTCCTGTGGGGTGATGGTCAAAGGCCGCAAAAGGCACCGAAAACGACCCAGAACCGGTCCCATGAGCAATCGCGTCCGCTGCCACCCCCGACAGCGCCCCTGGAGCACCACGGGCAACTTGCCTCGCGGATCGCCGAGGCCCTCCAGGCAGACCTCAGTCACAACGAGTTCGGCCAGTGGTCCTCGGCCGAGGTGCAGCATACGGTCATCTGGGCGCTCAAGGATCTAGCCCGGCGGCTCTGGGTGCTGCGATTCAATATGGGCGAGACCTTCAAGCTCACTGACGAGTGGGCCGGGAAAACTGGACTCCCAGTCCGCCCCGCTGACCCCGCACCCGATGAAGAGGAGTTGAAGAAGAATCGACTTTCGTCTTCGTAAGCGTAGGATCTACGGTCTGCGAGGCGAGTCGGTCATTCCACACGCGGCAGAACTGCGTGAGGCCCGGTAAATGTCGGGAGGCAAAGCGTAAGCGGTATGGAGCGGATGGGATTCGAACCCACGACCCCCTGGTTGCAAAGCGACTGCAGCGGTTAGTCCCCTTTGCAAGTCGCCCCGCTTACAAGCGAACATGCTGCATCCTACATGTCGACAGAAGGCGAGCGGTAGTGCGTGACGCTGGGACCACCTTCTAACGAACCAAGCGGCAGATCACGGCCCCTCCTTGAGATCTCTAGCGTTGCGGACGTTGATACCTGAGACCTCTGAACATCTCAAGGAACAGTTACCAGAACTTCTGCCGATGAGCGGAGCAACCACACCGGTATGGGTCGATCTCTCAGCGTGTTGTGACGGGCCACCGTGACACACACGACCGCTTCTCAGCCCCTTTCTCAGAACCCTGGGCGGCCAGTATACGCGAGCCGCTCACCAAGACCTCCTGTTTGAAGCAAAGCCTCCCGACCCCCTAGTGCCTGCGGAGGCCCACCTGATAGTCGAGGCGGTACGACTTCATCGTCGGCAGGAGTGCGCGGAATCGGGCCTCTAGATCGGTCTAGGTGGAAGGGGCCAAGTCTAGATGTAAATACTTGAAGGGCAGAGGCTTCTTCTCTACGTCGGGAGCCGCGGTGAGGAAGAGTTAGGACCGTGGGGTGAGTCGAGTACCACGCGTACCTTCTGCGCCAGGATCTCAGGGCTGAAGGGCTTT